>JAISPV010000073.1 GCA_031274665.1 Candidatus Methanoplasma sp.
TCATAGTTCGCGACGAGGACGAGCCCCGCGCCTCTTGAGTTCCCGATGCTGTTCTGTATCTCGACCTCGATGTCATAACTGTCCCCGAGCGTCTCGATACAAGCGTCGACCATCTCCTTGGATATCCTTTCGGAGAGGTGCTGGGTGAAACATCTTACCTTGATGTACTTCAGCCGGCCCAAGGCGTTGAGATCAAGCGGAGCTATCTTCCCCACCGGGGCTAACGTGACCGCCACATGCCCCCCGCCGATGGGATAGAATCCCCTTTCGATGATGTTCAGCTGAGCATTGATTCCCATTCTTTTCATAAGCGGGAAAAGAACAAGCTCATAGGAGTCCAAAGGAGGGGCCCACATGACGTTCGTCCCGCCGGTGATGTCGAGGGTCAGCTTTTCCTTGTTCTTCCTGGCCGCAAGAAGGACCGCCTGAAGCACCAGACTGATGCTGCCTGCGGAGCCGATGTCCAGTTTGAGAAAAGGATGTTCTTCGTTCCCCGGATAGAACGCTAGCTCGCTTGACCCGACCGTATTACCTTCGACATTTGACCCGGTCATCATTGCTACGGCGTTGATCGCCGTCGTGTGCTGTTTCGACAGGCCGTTCGTGGGACGGTTCTCCCTTATTCGTGTGAGCCGGATAGGCACACCGGTGATCGCAGATAGCGCTACGGATGTCCGGACCATCTGTCCGCCGCCCTCTCCCCTTGAGCTGTCTATCTCGATCATGTTATCATCTACATAGTGCAAAGATGTATTATATACCTTATAACCAAAAAAGGCGCCCGCATACGCTGAATGAGCCGTCTCCGTGTTTTTCATATTTCGAAAAACAGACGGCCCGCATCCGTACTCACCGTTAAATAATCATCAGAACATAAATTCGTGAGGACGGTTCCAATGCTGCGGGATACTGAACAAACGATCGGTAAGCTTATCGATGATCAAGGCGTTTCTTTCATCAGCTCGGTGGACGGCGACGGTTTTCCGAACACGAAGGCCATGCTGCCGCCGAGAAAACGCGAAGGAATCAAGACCTTTTATTTCACCACCAACACATCGTCCATGCGGGTGGCCCAGTATCGGGAGGAGCCGAAAGCGTGCATCTATTTCTGCGACAAGCGGTTCTTCCGCGGCGTCATGCTGAAGGGGACCATGGAGGTCCTGGAGGATGCGGCAAGCAAAGAGATGATCTGGCGGGACGGGGACACAATGTATTATCCCAAGGGCGTCACCGACCCGGACTACTGCGTCCTGAGGTTCACGGCGCGGAACGGCAGGTTTTACACGAATTTCAGTTCGGAAGATCTCACCATCGTGTGAGCTGTGCGGTCATTCGGTCATGCGGTCGACGATCGACCTTATGTGGACCCGCACCGTATCGATGATGGGTACTTCCAGATCATTCTCGGTGATCATCAAAGGAAGTTCTGTACACCCGAGTATCACCGAATCCGCATCCTGTTCCCTTATCATCCTTTTGATAAGGGCGAGCATCTTTTCTTTATCCTCCGGGACAACGATGCCGTTCTCCAAATTAGGGAAAAAGAGAGAATGGATCTCTCTTTGCTCGTTTTCCGACGGAAGAACGGACGTGATGCCGTGTTTTTTCAGGGGGTCAGCGTAAAGGCGGTTCTTCATCGTGAACAGGGTGCCTATCGTCAAAGGTCTCTGATAACGCGCTTCCTTCACGAACCTGCAGGTCTCCTCGACGATGCTGACAATGGGAATGGGCGACCGTTCGTTAACTTCATCATACACAAGATGGGGCGTGTTCGACGCCATCGCGGCAAAGTCCGCTCCTGCCGCAGATAGTCTTTCCGTTATTTGTGTAAGCCAAACGACCACCTCGTCCCAGCGTTCATTCTCGATAAGGGACAACATCTCGGTCATGTTGATGCTGTAAATGATGATCTCAGGATAATCCTCCCCGCTCGCCCTCTGCCTGCAGCCGTCAATTATGCCCAAATAATAATCCAGCGTTGACGCCGGGCCGATCCCGCCGATCAAACCAACTTTTTTCATTCTTCCTCTTATGCGCACAAAATCGATCGTTAATAGCCGATGGTGCGATTGCCGGGAATCGAACCCGGGTCAGAAGCTTGGGAAGCTCCCGTCCTAACCGCTGGACTACAATCGCTTTATTGGCGCATATCCATGCGGCGGTTATATCTTTTTCCTCACCGGAGCGGGCCTTTTACAGTCCTTTCACAACTTCGGTTCTTCAGTTGCTCCCAATTCTATGTACGAGACCCAAGGGCATCTGACTATCGATGCCGTTTTTACAACAGCGGATGCCGGACAATCCTTTTTGCAGCATTTGTAGTATTCAAGCCAAAATCCAAAGAGGAAAGCAGACATTATTATCAGCGTTATGATCGTCGAGACCAATCCCAGGTTGTCCGGGCCTTGAAAGAAGATCCCTGCCGTGGGCATGAGCAAGAGGATGGCCGGAAAGGCGGTCAAGTAGAAATACAGTACGAACCTCTGTAACATACAGAAACTGTGCGATCCCTCCACAGGGCCCCCCTTTCCGTTTGTGTCGTTCTTTTTACCGCACGAAGGGCATTTTTTCGGCAAACACCCCAAGAATGTGTGCCCGCACTCATGACATTTTCCAACGTCTTTGAGTTCCAGCAGCCGTAAGGTATCGATCGCATATTTCATGCGTACAGTGGTCGCCTCTTTCGGAAGTACCTTT
>JAISPV010000062.1 GCA_031274665.1 Candidatus Methanoplasma sp.
TCTTTTCCCCTAATGAAAAACTAAATAACCTTTTCTGAGAATACTCTTACCGGATGCGCTCAGATAATATTGAAGATAAGTCCGAAGGGAATACAAACGCTCACAAGATGGCAGCGAAACAGCAGGAGATCTCTGTCACGGAGTTCTTTGAAAAGAACAAACATATCCTCGGATTCGACTCGAGATCCAAATCCCTCCTGATGGGGATCAAGGAAGCTGTGGATAATGCTCTGGATGCCTGCGAAGAAGCAGGGTTCCTGCCGGACATATTCGTACGTGTGGAACGTCTTAAGGACGAGGAAGAATACAAGATAACTGTCGAGGACAACGGCCCCGGCATCATCCATAAGATGATGCCGAATGTTTTCGGACGCCTTCTCTACGGTTCAAGGTTCCACGCCCTCAGACAGTCGAGGGGACAGCAGGGTATCGGTATCTCAGCGACTGTCATGTACGGGAACATTTCGACCGGCAAGCCCGCACACATCGAATCCAAGATAGAAGGTGCGGATGAGGTCGCCTGGAAAATGGACATTACCATTGACACGAAGACCAACCGCCCCATAGTGACCAACGACCTCGCATTCGCATGGGAAGGAAAAGAACACGGCACCAAGGTCGAATACGCCACAAAGGGAAGATACATCACCGGCAGGCAGTCGATATTCGAGTACCTCAGGAACACCGCTATCGTTAACCCGCATGCGAAAGTTGAATTCCATGACCCGGAGGGAAAGAGGTACATCTTCGAGCGGGCTACCGAACAGATGCCTCCAAGGTCAAAGGAGATCAAACCCCACCCCGAAGGGATGGAGATAGGCGACCTGATGAAATACGCTCAGAACACTCAGCAGAAGACGGTCAGTACATTCCTGAAGAATGATTTTTCCAGGATAACCGACCGCATAGCGGAGGAGATCCTCGCTAAGGCGGTGGTCGATCCCGCGGCAAAGCCGTCATCCCTCACGAGGGACGACTGCAAAGCCGTCATCGGCGCCATCGCCCAAGTAAAGATCATGTCCCCGCCCACCGACTGTCGTTCCCCCATCGGGGACACCCTGATAAAGAAAGGCCTGATGCACATCTTGGACGGGATGAGGCCGGATTATTACGCCACTCCCGTGACCCGCCCGCCCAAGGCGGTCAACGGGAACCCCTTCATTGTTGAAGCGGGGATAGTCTACGGCGGCGAGATACCGTCCGACGATCAGGTCACGATACTGAGATTCGCGAACCGGGTCCCGTTGCTGTACCAGCAGGGGGCCTGTGCGATAACGAAGGCGATATCCGAAGTGGATTGGAGAAGATACGGGCTTGAACAAAGGGGCGGAAAGGGGATCCCTTTCGGTCCGGCGATAATACTGGTACATGTCGCATCCACAAAGGTACCGTTCACGTCGGAGGGAAAAGAGGCGGTCGCATCCTTCGCCGAACTCCAAGGTGAGATAGAACAAGCGCTGAGACTTTGCGCCAGGAACCTGAAAAGCCATCTGAACAAGATGGAAAGACGGTCAAAAACGAACGCGAAGTTCGAGATCGTTCAGGAACTGATCCCGGCAATGGCAAAGAAAGCATCATCGATGCTTGACAGGCCTGTTCCGGACCTGAGCAGGACGATCAGCAAGATAATGAATGTCGTATGGGTAGAGTCCGCGGCAAAGAAGGACAAGAAGAGCCTCACCGTAAACTACACTTTACACAACTACACAATGCACGAACGCACTCTGGGACTTCACGCAAGGCTTCCCAAGGAATGCGTGAACCTGACCCTTTTCACCAATCCCTTCTTCACGGGAATGAACGACGAAGGAAAGACAATGTGGGAGATCAGGGACCTTCGGCCCTCTTCGTCACTTACGATAACATTCGAACTTAAAGGGGAGATGGCAGACACTTTCGATGCCGACGATGTGTATGTCTCCGGCATCAATCCGGTTCTGGTAATGGGCGCCGAGGCGCTTCCCGGAGATTGGGGGATAAAGGGGTTGGAGATAATCGAAACTGACGAGAGCGTTCCCGCAGACGAAGACGAAAGCATAGAGGAGGTTGAGGATTTTGGCGACGAATGAGAGACAGAAAGCGGCTATGGAAAATCTCACATCCATTGTCGGGAACATCTACGATCAGCTTGATGCCGGCAATGTTCCGGTGATGGAACTCCCCTTAAGATCGAAAAAGAATATCGAATTCAATGTTCAGCACAACGTTTGGACCTACGGCGATCTTCGGACCATGAGGACGTCAAAAACGGTCCAGGGTGCGCAGATGATGCTGAGGACAGTGTACACGGCGGATTTCATCAACGAGATGATACGCGATAACAAATCGTCCACCTTGAGGGAGATGTATTACATATCTGAAGGATGGGAGCGTGCGAAGTTCAACAGCCAGGACGAGAGCAATCTTCTCGCCGAGGACCTAGAGATCGTCTCAAAATGTATGAGAGAAGATTTCAAATTGAGGCCGGAAGAGAGCGGCGCCCACATCTACGGGAACCTTGACATAAGCACCCAGACAAAAAAAGGGATGAAGAAGTTCAACTGCATGGACGATGTTGCGGAGACGGGGTTCGCCGTTCCTTACAATGTCGAGAAAGAGAACTTCGAGATCGCAGACACCGATGCCAAGTTCGTCATGGCGATCGAGACCGGCGGTATGTTCGCGAGGCTTATCGAGAACGGATTCCCGGAGAAGTACGGTGCGATCCTCGTGCACCTGAGCGGACAGCCTGCCAGAAGCACCAGACGTTTCATCAAGAGATTGAATGAAGAGAAAAGACTCCCTGTGACGGTGTTCACCGACGGAGACCCCTGGTCGTTCAGGATATTCGCGTCCGTGGCGTACGGCGCGATAAAGACCGCACACATATCCGAGTATCTTGCCACGCCTACGGCGCAATTCATAGGGATAACCGCATCGGACATCCTGAACTACGAACTGCCAACCGATAAGCTCTCTGACAAAGACCTCGGCGCCCTGAACGCCGAACTTACCGACCCCAGATTCAAAGACGGGTTCTGGGTCGGCGAGATACAGGCCATGCTTGAGATGAAGAAGAAATCCGAACAGCAGGCGCTGGCAAAGTATGGTCTCGATTTCGTCACCGATACGTATCTTCCGGAGAAGCTCGGCGATATGGGCGTCTTATGAGCCGTGTCTTGACGCTTGTACGAACCGGTTTATCACGAACTGCTTGTCCATGCTGGCCAGGAAGGAACCGAGTCTCGGGCCGGCGGTCTTTCCGATGAGTACCTGATAGATCGCTTTGAATCCGTTCTTGAGCCCTATAGGAGAATCTTTCCCTGTATCGGCTATTATCTGGTTTATTGTCTCCGCATCCCAGTTGGCATCGTTCATCCTGTTCACCAGCTCCTGGAAGAATGCCTTGTCGCCCATCGTAAGTTCTGTTCCGGGCGGGATCGTCGGGTACACAGAGAACTTTACCTGGTCCGGTGCGAACCCATTGAGCCAGAACCTCACGCAGTCCACTCTTCTCTTGAGTCTTTTGATATCCTCGCCGCTCGCTTCCGTGAGGTCCGCGGTCCTGCCAAGTATCTCAAGGACTCCTTCGAATGTATCGGCCATCTGTGCGACGTTGACAATATGCCTGAAGGGGATCTGTATCGGCAGCTCTTTGGGAACGCGGTTGTGCTGTGCGATCTCGTATGCCCGTATGGTATTCTCTTCGGCCTCTGTGTATTCCCCGGCGAAGAACAGCCTTTCCATCCTGTCGTACTCGTCGGCCATGTCAAGAAGGCCCATTCCGGGATCGTAATCTATGGCCTTGCTTGGGTTGACCCTCAGGAACAGATAGTTGAGGACCTCCGGCGGCGTCATGTTGATGGCATCCAGCCCCGTGACCGAACTTCCCGTCGACTTGTGCATCTGGCCGACGCCTTTCAGCTGAACGAACTCGTATGGGATCGGATACGGCGCTTTGCAGCCGTATATCTCTTCGACGATCCTCTTGCCTGTGTCATACGAACCGCCTGCGGCCGCATGGTCCTTCCCGAAGGGTTCGGCCGATGTTCCGAAGATCATCCACTTCGCCGGCCACTCCAGCCTCCATGTGAGCTTTCCGTCGCCCTTCGTGATGTCGGCCACGCCGTGGTGGCCGCATGTGCACCGGTATTCTACGGTCGGATAGGAATAGGACTCGAATATCGGGTTGACGAATCTTCCGCACCCTTTGCAAAGCGGATTATACGGCGCATAGTCTTCTTTTGCCTCTTTCCCGGAGACCTCGTGCAGTATCCGGATGGTCTCTCCTCTCTTTTTGAAACAGAGGTCGATCGCTTTGGCGAACGCTCCTTTTCCGTACAGTTCATGGGTCCATATTATCTCGCACTTCACTTCCAATGACTCTACCGCATCCAAGAAAGGCTGCACGAAATGGTGAGCATAATTATTGTGTTTGCCGCAGGGACAGGGTATGTTCGATATGGGCATCCCGACATAGTTCTCGTATTCCTTGGGCAGGAAGTCATAGCGTTTTCTCAGGGGGTCGAACGAATCGATGAGGTAGATCATCCGTACCTCTTTGCCTATCCCCTCTACCGCGCTTCTTACCGATTCCCCGGTGATGGCTTCCCTCAGGCTCCCCACGTGGATTATGCCAGTGGGACTGATGCCGACGGCTATCAGCGGTTTCTCGCATGTATCGGCGACCTCTTTTGCGATTACATCTGCCCAATGCATTGTGAACACGCTTGTAACATACCTTCCATAAAAGAGACTTTCGGTGAAATTGCCGAAGATCATGCTTTTGCGGCGTTGTTCCCTCGTTAGATTTTTATATTGAATCTGGGTTTCTTTAACAATGGCAAAGAAAGAAGAGGGTGGTTTTGCATCGTCTGCGGGACTTATGAGGTACTTCGATATCGAAGACGACAGAGGGTTCAAGATCAATCCCCGGTTGGTCATCGGAGTCGCAATTGGTTTCACTGTGCTGATTCTTCTTTTGCCGGTATTCTTCCCGGTCTGAGCATACACTCGGATCGCATGTTCATCTTTCGCAACCTCATACCAGATCATCTTGGGTCAGCTTGTATTCCGGAGGATACTTCTTTCTGAACGCCCTTGCGAACAGCGGGGGCGCTATTATGGTCGTGACGACGGCCATAAGCACCACGACGCCGTAGAGTTCCGACGACATCGCACCTGAAGCGAGGCCTATCGCGGCGACGATCAGACCGACTTCTCCCCGGGGCGCCATTCCTATCCCGA
>JAISPV010000129.1 GCA_031274665.1 Candidatus Methanoplasma sp.
GTACGTCGAATCGGCCGGCACTACGAAGTTCGCAGAGCCGAATTCTTTCTCTTCATCTATGAAGAAATATTGATCTGCTGTTACGTCCCCTGATATTACGGTCTGCAGACCGAGACCCATCTCATGTTGCGCGGCGGCTCCCATGCTGCTGATGCTTACGGCACCAGCAAAGGATACCGCTGCAAATGCAGCGACAACAATGAGCGCGAGGACCATTTTGTTCTTTTTTCTATCTTTCATCATTTGGAATCATCCTCTTGGAATGTTGTTCCTTTGCCTCTCTGCGGCCCCATCGAAAACAAACAACGGACGGGGGCCTCACCAAAAAAAAGAAGGATCGAACTTCGTTTGACGAAATTTGCGTTTGTGTTCATTCCGCCATCATCCATTCTTTTCCATCCCTTTCTTTCGGTTTCCGCCCGTCCGTATCGTCCGCATCGGTGTACGGGTACGTTCATCGCAGGTTGCGAAAGGCTCGTCCACAATATGCTGTAGCACCTTGTGTACGGGTAGCGTAGTAAGTAATGGTATTTAATACTAAGCCAAAATCTATAGTTTTGCGCGTAGCTGTATATTGATATACCCAAATGAACGCAGGAAGGGCGTCTTCTCTGCGAAATGACCTCTGAATACCGCATTCATCGCAGGATCACCGTGGCTACGCCCCTGCATTGTTTTATCGCAGGCAGCAGCTCGGCGGGGAGCTGCCCGTCGATGACTACGATCAGATGGGAGTCCGCCCTTATCCCCGGATCGTCCACAACGGCCTGCCTGACGGAAAGGCCCCCTCTGTACATCACATCCGTCACATCCGCGACTATCCCCGGCATGGTGGCGTCCGTGGGGATTATCTCGAGAGTGGTACAGTCTATCTCCGGCGCCACATTCGCGAGCAGCAGCATAGACTGCAGCTTTGAGAACAGCCTGTCC
Source organism: Candidatus Methanoplasma sp. (assembly GCA_031274665.1). Taxonomy (GTDB): domain Archaea; phylum Thermoplasmatota; class Thermoplasmata; order Methanomassiliicoccales; family Methanomethylophilaceae; genus Methanoplasma. The sequence continues at coordinate 931 of JAISPV010000129.1, forward strand.
AGTTCCGGTGTCTCCGAGATCCGGTCAAGGGTGGACCTCACCACCCTTCTGTCGACGCCGGCCGCCCTTGCTATAGCTGCGTCCGATTGTTCGATGTTACCGCAGTATGCAATGCCTTTCTCGACCCTTATTCCCTGTCTGAGAAGGAGCATCGCCACCTTCTCCTGCGACGGGAACTTGTCGAATTCAACTTTCACGCGGTCCATGTACGGTAATGGACAACCGGGATTAAAAACATACATCCCCTTTTTTATCTTCGATCCATCGGTTCTATGATCGCTGTTCACGAACTCCGTAGTTAGGACAGTCCCAAAAATATTATAACCGTGTGGCACTTGACCTTTTTACTTAGAGGAAGGATCACCATGAGCAAGATCAGCGTTGCCGTTCTGGGAGCCACCGGCCCGATCGGCCAGAGGTTCGTACAGATGCTTGAGGGCCACCCATATTTCGAGATCGAGGGGCTTTACGCTTCCGAAAGGTCCGAGGGGAAGAGGTTCGGGGACACGGTCAAGATCAGAGGCCATGAGTTCTCGGAAGATATCCTTGAGCAGAAGATCAAGGTCATGGATGTGGCACACATATCAAAGAGCGCCAGGATCGCGTTCTCGGGGATACCTTCCGACCTCGCCGGACCCACCGAATCGGAGCTGGCGGTGAAGGGCGTTGCGGTCTTCACGAACGCAGGCTCGCACCGCATGGACAAACGCGTCCCCATACTGATACCGGAGATAAACCCGGAACACGCAGAGTCTATCAGGCACCAGGAAACCTACGGCGGCGGAGGGTACATTGTGACCAATGCTAACTGCTCTTCGACCGGGATAGCGATGCCTCTCTTCGCTCTCGACAGGAAGTTCGGGCTGGACGAAGTGTTCGTCTCCACCTACCAGGCCCTTTCCGGGGCCGGGTATCCCGGGGTCCCGTCGCTGGATGCCGTCGGGAACGTGATCCCCTTCGTAGACAAAGAAGAGGAAAAGATGGAGATAGAACTGGCGAAGATCCTCGGCGGTTATTCCGCGGATGGTTTCAGGCCTGCCTCTTTCAAGGTTATCGCCAACTGTGCCAGAGTGCCGGTCGTCGACGGCCACTTGGAGTCACTCTCACTCAAATTGAGATCGTCCCCCTCGCCGGAAGAGATCGCATCCGTTCTTTCCGGGTTCAGAAGCGAGCCTCAGTCCCTGAAACTGCCGTCAGCGCCGGAGGTCCCGATAATTGTCAGGAAGGAGAAGGACAGGCCCCAGCCCGTCTACGATGCTCTGGCGGGCAGCCCGGAAAGAGCAAAGGGGATGGCGACCACCGTCGGGAGGATCAGAGAAGGCAACGGATTTTACAAAATGTTCGCGCTTTCCCACAACACCCTGAGAGGCGGCGCGGGCGGGTCCGTGCTCAATGCCGAGCTGTTCAAAGCAAAAGGACTCCTCTGACGGCGTGAAAACCTTATTTACTACTTTCGTGTTGAAACAGGCGAGGTCTACCTATGGCAATAAAAATAGCTGTCCCTAACAAAGGAAGGCTCAACGAACGGGCAGTGGAACTTCTCCTGAAATCCGGGATAGATCTCGGAGAGGACTGGGGGAGAAGGCTGTACGTGACGGCGAAAGAACAAGATCTGGAGATCATGTTCGTCCGTGCGCAGGACATACCCGCGTTCATCGCCTCCGGGGCGATAGATCTGGGGATAACCGGAGAAGACCTCGCCGCAGAATCAGGGTTCAAGATCAGGAAGCTCATGGACCTGGAGTTCGGTTTCTGCCGCCTTTCGGTCGCCGCCCCGGAATCCTCGGGCATCAAAAGCATGAACGATATCCCGGACGGGGCAAGGGTGGCGACGTCGTTCCCCAATCTCACAAAGAAATTCTTCAGTTCCGGCGGGAAGAACGTGAAGGTGATCGAAGTATCCGGCGCGGCGGAGATAATGCCTTATCTCGGCATATCGGACCTTATCGTAGATCTTGTCGCATCGGGCTCCACCCTCAAGATGAACCGCCTCAACGAGGTATCCAAGATCATGGACTCCCAGGCCGCGGTTTACACATCGGAGATGTCTTCCAAAAAGAAAGGCGCGGAGATCGCCGACGTCGTCGCCTCCATAAAGAGCGTGATGGATGCGGAAGACCGCAAATACCTGATGGCGGATATCCCGAAAGATAAGCTGGATATTGTGGAGAGGATGTTCCCGGGGATCGGAGGACCGACCGTCCTCAACATCGCCGGCAACGATGAGATGGTAGCGGTCCATGTCGTAATAAGTTCTAAGGATGTCTACAAAGCGGTC
>JAISPV010000063.1 GCA_031274665.1 Candidatus Methanoplasma sp.
CGCACCCTCTTCGATGTCTATTTGCATCTCAGACATCGCTTCTCTTCCGTTAGCAGGGTTCATCTGGTAGGTCTCCCTGCCGCACCCCGCGGGAGCGGAATGCGCTATGTACCTGAACGGGCCGTAGAACGAACTGCAGAACTTCGCACTGTACGCCATTATCGAAACGTCCTTGCGTCCGGCATCATCCAGCGCGCCCCTTATATTCGAAACCTGGCCGTCCATCATGCCGCTCGGGGCCACAATGCGGGCGCCGGCATCGGCGAGGGACTCTGCGATCATCCTGTACCGGAGGAGAGTGAGGTCGTTGTCCACATTTCCGTCGGAGAATATGCCGCAGTGTCCGTGGTCCGTATATTCGCACATGCAGAGGTCTGCAATGATAAGCACATCCGAATGCGACCCGATCTTCCTTATGGCCTTCTGTACCACGCCGTCTGCCGAATATGCGCCGGACCCCTCGCCATCTTTATGTCTGGGTATTCCGAAGAGCATGACCGCGTTGATGCCTGAGGAGTGGATCCTCTCGGCGACCTTTCCCGCTTCGTTCAGCGGATATGTAGGTATGCCAGGCATCGAATCGGTGTATCTCACCTTGTCCAGCGATTCATCGAAGAAAAGCGGAAGCACGAGGTCATCCGGGTGCGGTCTGGTCTCCGTCAGCATTTTTCTCATCCTTTCATCAGTGCGTCTGCGCCTCATCCTATTCTGCGGGAACATCATTTCACATCCAGTCCGAAAAGGTCCTTCGCCGCGTCGATGATGTCGCTTTCCCCGTTAAGCGAAGAATTTCTTAGTTTTTCGTAGGTATCGGCGAGCATTTTCGATAAGATCGCTCTTGCCATGTCCTCGAACACTTCGTTGACATCGGCGGTCGCCGCCCTTACCTTTGCCCGGGATACCTCCTCTCCTCTTATAGCGGCCGCCTTCCTGCTTATCTCGCTGATGATGCGGTCAGCCTTCTCCCATTGATATTCCATGTCTATTCTGGCGATCTCGTCGTTCACGATGCGTTCGGCCTCGTAGATCTCCATTTTTCTTTTCTTGATGTTCTCGGCAGCCACTCCCTGAAGCCCGTCCATCGTCTCCAGCGATATGCCCGGGATGCTGCCTACGGCGTCGTCCACATTCTTCGGCACAGATACGTCCAGGATGAGGAGCGGCTTTTCCCGGTCTCCCGCGGAACTGATCGTCTCAGGTGTTATGATGATGTGCGGGGCAGAGGTGGCAACGAACAGTACGTCGCTCTTCGAGATCGCCGGCAATAAATAGTCCTTGCTCAGGGCGATGCCTCCGATCTGAAGTACCAGTTCGGAGGCCCGGTTGAAGGAACGGCCCAATATGAACATCGTTTGCGGATCTTTCTTTGAAAGGCTCTTTCCGATGGCGGTAGCCATGCTTCCGGTGCCGTATATCAAGACCGTCTTATCCTTCAATCCTCCGGTCATTTGTTCGGCCAGTTCCACGGCCGCCGATCCGACGGATACGGAGCCGGAGTTCACCTGCGTCTCGACCCTTACCCTCTTGCCGACAGACAGAGCCCGATCGAAGAGTTTAGAGAGATACTTGGAAACGTGGCCCTCCTCCTTTGACCGTACGTACGCTTCCCGCACCTGGCCTTGGATGTGGTCCTCGCCCACAATAAGGGAATCGAGGCCGCAGGACACACGGAAGAGATGCTTGATCGACCCTTTCCCCTGAAGTATGAACGGTATGCTCTGATCCATCGAGCGGGGCACGGTGTTCTTTATGAACGATTCGAACTCTTTCTTTACAGGTTCGGCATCATCCGTTCCGACGTATACCTCAAAACGGTTGCATGTCTTCAGTATGACGTACTCGTTCTGCGCCATCGTGTTCCGCAGATATTCGGCGACGGCGGATTCCATCAGCCGCGCCACCTCGCTCATCGCCTCGACGCCGGCATCCGTGTGCGTCACATGCAGGCTGATGATCACCGCGGCACCCCCAATTCTCCCGCCCTCTTCATTGCGGGTCCTGCGTCCCTTGCTTTCGCGAACATGTTCACTTCAGGGTCGCCGGCCACTCTTTTCAGGTACTCCGAACGTTCCGCCTGCGTCCCCTTTCCGGCGCATATTGCCCTTGATCCGGCCAGAACGTCGAACATGATGTCGAATCTATCGTCCAAGAACGTTTCCAACTCCCCGATAACGAACGGGGGGAACGCCGGAAGCTTTCCTTCCGTTGAGACCGAAACGGTATATCTTTCTCTTTTCAGGACGGACGGTATGATCACATTACCGCCGCCGTGGGCAGAGTTGACGTAAAGGCCGAGGCGCAGAGCCTCGTCCCTTATCTCGGAGTTCATTCTCATGTCATCCGTGGCTGCCACGACGAGGTCGAATCCCGTCATCATTTCCTTTATCTCGGAGGAGGTCGTCCTCTTTTTTATCACGGTCCCGGCAATGTCATCGATCTCGGGCACCGTTCTTTCGGAGACCACAGTGATGTCTGCACCCTCGAAATGCATGCACTTCCGCAGAGCGACCTGTCCGCCCCCCACCACGAGCACGTTCAGACCTTCCGGCGATATCAGCAATGAGATCAGATCACTCATCTCCTGTCCGGAACTCCGCATGATCCCCGTATATGTGGGGGCGGCGAGGGTTTTGTGAAAGCGGCATCTTCATAAATTTTTCACTTGGATATATGTTCCAACTACTGAAAGCATTCATTCTATTTAAACTTGGATATATGCTCCAACTCAAAAGAAGATCACGGGTCTGTAACGTATCGCGCGTGCGTCACACTTTCTTTTTCTTGATAAGATACAGATTGAGAACGAAGAAAGCCGCGCAGAAACACAGCAGAACGAACAGCGATATCCATGGGAAGTCCCAGTCCAGCGCAGATGCTCTCGCGGTCACGCTCGAGTGAGTAAGCGGCAGTGCGTACAAAGCGGCCTGGAATATAGGCGGAAGAGCGTCGACGGAGAAGAAAGTACCGCAGAGGAATGTCATAGGCAGGACGACAAGGCTGCTGAAGGTAGCCATGCTTTGATGGGTGTTTGCCAGCAGGGCCGCGGATACACCCAAGAACGAGAACGTGAAACACGACAACACGATGCTGGCCGCGAACAGGGCAGTGATATGCAGGTGGTCCGGCGCCAGCAGAAGCCCGATCGCAAAGATGATGCCG
>JAISPV010000067.1 GCA_031274665.1 Candidatus Methanoplasma sp.
CTATGACGGGGATGAAGATCAGCACCGCTGTCCACATCGCGATGGTACGCGGTTCTGCGCGTTCAAGGAAGATCAGCAGGATTATCAACAGCGCAGACAGCCACATTATCACCGCAAAGAAATTCCCAAAGGCACCCAGGATACTGTCGTCCAACGGTATATCCATCGGTATGAAGATAAAGAAGTTTGATTAAAAAGGTTTCTTTCCAAACTAAAGCGGGGTTATCGGATCTGTCGATCGAGGGCGTTCCGCGAGACGGCATCCGCATTTGACCGATTGTGAGTAAAATTGTTTATATAATAAATTACTAATGCTGTTAGCGAAAATAAGGAATGAGAAAAAATGGATTATAACGAACTTGCGAGAGAATTCATTCAGAATATGCGCACAGTTCAAACACTAAGCTGGCAGAAACGCATCCGGGATGACTTTCGCGGGGAGTTCTTCATTCTTCAATGCATCAGAGAGAGACAGGGCAAGACCGATCCCAGCCACATAAGGGACACGATAGGCGTCAGTTCGGCGCGTGTCGCCACGATCCTGAACAGCCTTGAGAGCAAGGGGCTGATCACACGCGAGATCGATGTCGACGACCGTCGGAAGATCATTGTCACACTGACACAAAAAGGTGCGGACCAGGTAGAGGTGTGGCGGAAAGAACAGACGGAAAGGATAAAGGATTTCCTTATGTTGCTTGGGGAGGAAGACGCAAAAGAATTGGTACGGATCCTCGGCAGGTCAGCGGAGGTGCTGTCTGCCCCAAGAGTATGAACGGACGCCGATCCGGCGTCCGACATATATCACGATAATAACAAAACGGAACGAAGGTAACATGACGAACATTTTAAGATATCTTAACCGGAAAGAATGGGCCCTGATCGGAGTGATCGTCGCCTTCACTCTTGTCCAGGTCTGGCTCAATCTGAAGGTCCCGGAATATATGGGAGTGATCACAATACTCATCGAGACCCCCGGCAGCGAGATGGACGACATTATAACGAACGGCGGGTACATGGTCCTCTGCGCGCTCGGGAGTCTCGTGGCCGCCGTTGTGATCGGGTTCATAGCTTCTAAGATAGGTGCGTCTTTCGCTCAAAGACTCAGAAGCCTTCAGTTCAACAAGGTCGAATCTTTTTCTATGGGCGAGATCAACAGATTCTCGATAGCGAGCCTCATTACCCGCTCGACCAACGACGTCACGCAGATACAGCTGGTCATCACAATGGGATTGCAGCTTATCATCTTCGGGCCGGCGCTTGCCGTGTGGGCGCTCTTCAAGATCATCGGCAAAGGCCTCGAATGGACGATCGCGACCGGCGTTGCGATGGCCTTCCTTACTTCGATGTTCGTTGTGATAATAATAGCGGTGATCCCCAAATTCAGAAGGATGCAGACGCTTACCGACAACATTAACAGAGTGGCAAGGGAGAACCTTACCGGACTTCCGGTCATCCGCGCGTATAATGCGGAAGAATATCAAAAGTCCAAATTCGAGAGAGCGAACGCCGAACTGACCGGCACCCAGCTCTATACGACGCGTGCCATGGCGACGATGTTCCCCTTTGTGGGGTTCATCATGAACGCACTCATCCTTTCCATCTATTGGATCGGCGCCATACTTATCAACAATGCCGCCCCGGCCGATGTACTGCCGACATTCTCGAATATGATCGTGTTCTCGTCGTATTCCATGCAGGTGATGATGGCGATCATGATGATCCTGATGCTTTTTATCTTCCTGCCGAGGGCGCAGGTGTCCGCGAGGCGTATCGCGGAGGTCATCGACACAGGATCATCCATCAAGGACGGTACGGTCACCGAGAACAACAACGGCCTGAGCGGAGAGGTCGAATTCAAGAATGTGAGTTTCAAATACCCAGGTGCGGCGGATTACGTCCTGCGTGATGTCAGTTTTTCGGTCAAACGGGGCGAGACGGCCGCATTCATCGGTTCGACGGGCAGCGGGAAGAGCACGCTCATAAATCTTATTCCCAGATTCTACGATGTGACGGAAGGGTCTGTCACGGTGGACGGCGTGGATGTCCGCGAATATAAATTGGCATCTCTTTGCGATAAGATCGGATACGTACCGCAGAAAAGCGTCCTTTTCAGCGGGACGCTCGCGTCCAACGTGGCATTCGGCGATAACGGCGGCGCACCGGCGACCGAAGAGGATGTGGAAAACGCCGTGAGGATCGCTCAGGGAAAGGACTTCGTCGAAAAGATGGACGGGGCATACAACGCAACGGTCGCACGCGGCGGCACAAACCTTTCCGGCGGTCAGAAACAGCGTATATCGATCGCACGGGCAGTGTGCAGGGCCCCGGAGATCTACATCTTCGACGACAGCTTCTCGGCGCTTGATTACAAGACCGACCGCACACTGAGGACCGCCTTGAAAAAAGAGACCAAGGGCGCCACAAGCATGATCGTGGCCCAGCGTATCGGCACCATAATGGATGCCGATAAGATCATCGTGCTTGACGACGGAGAGGTTGTGGGGATCGGAAAGCACAAAGAGCTTCTCGGAACGTGTAAAGTGTACAAAGAGATCGCGATGTCGCAGCTGAGCGAAGAGGAGCTGGCACTATGAGCGATGAAACACAGCACAGCAGACCGCCGGCCAGAGGTCCGATGGGGCGCGGAGGTATGGGTCCGGCCGAAAAACCAAAGGAATTCAAAAAGACCATGGTAAAGCTGATACATTACTGCAAAGCATACCTCCCGCAGGTCGTCGCAGCGTTGATAATGGCGGCCTTCGGAACGGTGCTTCAGGTCATCGGCCCGGACTACCTGAAAGCACTGACCGACGAGATAACGAAGGGCCTCCCGGCGTTATTGAGCGGGATCCCGAACTCCATCGATATGCATGCGATCGAGGCCATCACTTTTACGTTGGTAGGCCTGTACGTCTGCGCCGCGGTATTGAATTTCCTGCAGGGCTGGACGATGGCGACGGTCACACAAAAGATATCCAAACAGATGAGGTCTGACATTTCGAACAAGATCAACCGCCTGCCGTTCAGATTCTTTAACAAAGTTAGCTACGGCGATGTCCTGAGCCGTCTGACGAACGATATCGACACCATAGGGCAGACGCTCAACCAAAGCGTATCCACACTCGTGACGGCCGCGGCGATGTTGGTCGGCTCTCTGATAATGATGCTTTGGACGAATGTGACAATGGCGATGACCGCCATCGGCGCCAGCCTTGTGGGGTTCGTACTGATAATGGTGATCATGAAGAGGTCTCAAAAACACTTTGTCGCGCAGCAGAAGGACCTCGGCAATGTCAACGGTCACGTCGAGGAGGCATACACCGGGCACAACGTCATAAAAGTATACAACAGCGGCGCGGCATTCAAAAAGACCTTCGACGAAATAAACCAGAGATTATACGAGAGCGGGTGGAAATCCCAATTCTTCTCCGGGCTGATGTTCCCGCTGATGTCGTTCATAGGAAACTTCGGATATGTGGCCGTATGCATCGTCGGGGCCGTGTTGGCGATGAACGGCACGATCTCTTTCGGAGTGATAGTTGCGTTCATGATATACGTAAGGCTGTTCACGCAGCCCCTCTCTCAGTTCGCACAGGCCGCGAGCAGTCTCCAGCGGACCGCAGCGGCCGGCGAGCGTGTGTTCGCATTCATGGAAGAAGAAGAGTTGGAAGACGAGAGCCAGAAGGTAAAGCTCCTTACCAACGTAAAGGGGGATGTGGAATTCAGGAACGTCAAGTTCGGATACAGCCCGGGCAAGGCCGTCATACACAACTTCTCCGCGGTCGTGAAAGCAGGTCAGAAGATCGCTCTCGTGGGTCCGACGGGGGCCGGCAAGACCACGGTGGTCAACCTGCTGATGAGATTCTACGAACTTGACGACGGCGAGATACTGCTTGACGGCGTACCCACGAACGAGATGTCGCGCGAGAACGTACACGAGCAGTTCTGCATGGTGCTGCAGGATACGTGGCTGTTCGAAGGCACCATAAAGGAGAACATCGTATACTCGATGACCGGTGTTTCCGACGAGGATGTCATCGCCGCCTGTAAGACCGTGGGGATGAACCACTTCATACAGACGCTGCCAAACGGATATGACACCGTACTGAACGATTCGGCGAACCTGTCCGAAGGACAGAAACAGCTGCTTACAATAGCGCGCGCCATAATCAAGGACTCACCGCTGCTGATACTCGACGAAGCGACCAGCTCCGTGGACACCCGTACCGAGCGCATCGTGCAGGGGGCCATGGACGCACTCACCGTGGGCAGGACGTCGTTCATCATCGCGCACAGGCTGTCGACGATCAAGAACGCCGACCTGATCTTGGTGCTGAAGGACGGCGACATAATCGAAAGCGGCACTCACACGGAGTTACTGGCGCAACACGGGTTCTATGCCGAACTGTACAACAGCCAGTTCGAGACGGCATCGTGACGGGAGGATCCAAGAACACGGCATGATGTATAGCGGGCACCGCCCGATGCGACAGCGGATCAGTGCCCCCCATCTCGACCGCAGCGTTCATGCTTTCTCATTCAAGGATGTCACCCGGAAGAAGCCAAACCTCCGATGACGCCCATATACATCAACGTCGGCCGACATGGGAAATGACGACCGAACGCGCCCACGGCACCACTATCTCATATTCTGATCGATCGAAGGCGATCCTTTCCGGGACCTCAAGGAACAGTTCGGAGACCATCTCCGGCGAATCGTTCCTCCTCTCAAGAAGCAGGCACGCGCAAACGCTGCAGCCGCTCAGATCCATCATGCCCAGGATCTCTATCGCATATCCGGATTCTTCCAGGAATTCCCTTTCCGCGGCCTCTTTGACGGATTCCCCCTCCTTGATGCTGCCCCCCGGCAGCTCCCAGCCCCCGCGTCTCTCGTTGAGGACCATAAGGAACCTGTCGCCTTCGAAAGCAACAGCGTAAACGGTCGCCACGTCACACCCTTCCGAAGACGATCATCCTGTGGGCGTTCTCATACGGCTCAAGGTCTCTGGAGTCCAATATCATGAATCCTCTCTCTTTCAATCTTTTCTCGGACATCCTGTAGATGTCGGAAGGCTGCGAGGCGACGTCCTCAGACCTGGCCTTGATGGCCACCATTCCGATGTCCGCACGGAAAAGGTCCATGTTGTCCGCGATAATGTCCGCCTGTCTTTTTTGAGCGATATCGGCGTAGACCATATCCAGCGGCCCGACGGCGAACTGATATTCCTCGGGGTCGGTGGCATCGCCGAGTATCGGGAGCATGTTGGGCCTGGAGGCGCAGGTATTCACAAGGTCCCTGAACATCCTGGGCGCGAATTCCACGCAGTATATCTTCCCTTCTGCGGCGATGTCGGACACGTGGGAAGCGGTGGTCCCGCTGGAAGCGCCAAGATAGAGGACCCTGCTGTCCCTTTTTATCGGAAAGATCCTGCCGCCCGTTCTTAGGTACGCGGCGAGCTTGCTCTTTCTCGGATTCCATTCCCGATACTCTCGGCCGGAGACCGTCACAAGCTTCTCCCCGTATACTCTGACGCCGGGGTCGGAAGAGACCGTGTAAAGTCTGCCGTCCTCCGAGAACACAGAGCCGCCGGTATGGTCGAGGGGTATCATCGTTTTGTAATCGGCGTATGATTTAATAATGACCATATCGAAGGAGGTATGTAACGCTCCGGAAATGTTAGCCGTTCTTTATATTCTATATATAAGTAATATATACCTTTGATCTGCCCCGTCCGGCGGGACCGATCCGTGACCGCACACTGTCAACGATCGATCTGCAAAAAAGTCAGCAGCCTTTTATATTACGCAGGCGCGTACGATTGCTCGGAAACCATAAGGAGGAAAACAAATGGTTGATAACAAAGCAAGGACGATGATATTCGCCCTGATCGTCCTGATGAGCGCCGTCATCGGCATCGTCGGAGTATTCATGGTATGGCTGGATTTCGGAGTTCCTACATACACCGGTTGGGAATTCTTTATGAAGACCCTTAACGGCACATCTTTTGGAGGCCTCAGCGACAGTTACCCCGCATATATGCCGATGCTGGTCCTGATGTTCTCTTTGTCCGGAGCGATAAGCGGACTGGTCGCGGCCATAAGGCCGGGGAGAGCCAACGGACCCGGCACGATGCTGAACGGGATCGTCGTAGCGATCGCTTCGATAGTGTTCATATGGTACTTCAGTAACAATTTCACTTCCGAGGTCTTAGGCACAGGGGTCTATATCGGTGCAGCCGCAGGTGTGCTGATGCTGTTATTCGGAGCGCTGATGACATTTTTGAAGACAGGGAACCGATGAGAGCCGCCCGACAGACAAAAAAACTTTTTACACAACTCTTTTTATTCCGATCGTGATGTTCATTTGTGCCAGATGAAGGTCCTAACTTTGCAGACGGGTCTGTAGACCTGCTGAAGATAATGATGTTGGCCGGCGCGGCAGTAGGGATCATCAGCGTGTTCCTGGTATGGTTCAGCTGGGATCCCGCCGCCCCTTGGTTCAACTACACCGGATACGATCTTTTCATGAATGCCCGTGAGAACAGCCCTTACTCGGGGCTTTTCTCATACATGCCCCTGACGATACTGATCGCTTCCGCGGTTGCGGCCGCCGCTTCGGTACTATCTTTTACCAAGCGCGAGAGGAACGGAGCGATCTTCGGGATGGTCTCGGGGGCCGCCGTGCTGGCATCTGCGCTAACTTACATACTCTACCCCTTGTCAATGATAAAGATCACCGAACCCGGCGGCGGCTACATAATAACCGATATCAGGCCGATGGACTACATGGATGCCGGACCCTACTCCGCGCTCGTCGCAGGTGCGTTCCTGATCCTGGGAGGCGCGGCCGTTTTGTTACGGGCGAGGACCGGCGCCGGGGATCAGGAACACGATTAATCAAAAGAGCAATATATTGCGACCTTCCCTTTACGGTATATGATGGATGTTCTCAGCAGGATAGCTGATGCGGTAGAGGAAGCGGTAAGGAAGATCCCCGATTCGAAATGCAGGGGAGAGTGCATCGGCGTGGGTGCCGACGGGACATCAACTTCCCAAATAGACAAGATAGCGGAGAACACCGTCCTTGCGTTCATTCAGAGGAACAACATCCCTCTCAACGTACTGAGCGAGGAGATCGGGTTCGTCGACAACGGAGCCGTAGAGACACTGGTCCTTGACCCGATAGACGGGACCTCGAACGCGATAGCAGGGGTCCCGCTGTTCACGATATCCATGGCGATCGGTACGAGATCGCTTGCAGATATCCACACGGCGTACCTCAGGAACCTGGTCACGGGCGACGTGATGACCGCGGAAAAGGGGAAGGGGGCGTACAAGAACGGATCAAGGGTCCGCGTGAGGAAGGCCGACATGGACGATCTGTTCCTGATGATCTATCTGGGGAACGGCGCCCACCCCGCGTCGTTCGACCTTGCAAAGAGGGTCAAGTCATCCCGTTCATACGGCTGTGCATCCTTGGAGATGTCACTTGTCGCAGAAGGGGAAGCGGACGGTTTCATGATGCACGCCGAGAGGTATTCCCGTGCGATCAGGGTCGTCGATATCGCAGCCAGCGTGCTGATCCTGAGGGAAGCGGGAGGAGAGGTCTACGATCTAGACGGGAATGTGCTGGACATGAGCTTCGATCTCGACTGTCACTCCAACTTCATCGCCTTTGGGGACAGGAAAGTGTACGAGTTCATTATCAAAACGGAGAACAAGGTACCCGAATCGCTGGTCTACGGGATATGCGTCAATACCAGGATACCGGAGGCGAAGGAATATGCGAAAAGGGTGATCAATGCCCTGGAAGGTTGTGATTATGTTCTCGAGGAAGGGGCCGCCTCGGAACTGAAGATGAAGGGATGTCCGGTCGAGGATATGAAAGTGGACATCATGATAATCATCGGCGGTGACGGGACCATCCTCCGCACATCCATGAGGAACAAAGCGCCGCTGATCGGGATAAATGCGGGAGGGGTAGGGTTCCTGGCCGAGATCAACGTGAAAGAGATCGAGGAAGGGATCAGGAGGCTCCGTAACGGGGAGTACGTGGTGGAGGAGAGGTTCAAGCTCAGCTCATGGTATGACGGAAAGTATCTCGCGGAGGCGGTGAACGAGGCCGTCATACATACGGACTCGATCGCAAAGATAAGGCACTTCAAGGTATACGTGAACGATAAGCTTATGACCGAGGTCCGCGCCGACGGGATAATCGTATCGACGCCGACCGGGTCGACCTGTTATGCAATGAGCCTCGGAGCGCCGCTGATCGATCCCCGCGTGAACGCGGTGGTCGTTGTCCCTATGGCTGCCTACAAGTTCGCTTCAAGACCCTTTGTCGTCCCGGCGGACACAAAGGTCACGGTGGAGACCATGATGGACAGCGGCTGTCTGCTGGTGGTCGACGGACAGGAAGAATATGAGATAAAAGGGAAGACCCACATAGATTTTGGCAGATCATCGGAGACTGTCAGGTTCATAAGGTTCAACACCGATTTCTACTCAAGAGTGAGGGAGAAACTGGTGAATGCGATATGAGCAAGAAGATCTACGGGGTGAGCGTGGACTTCATTGACGGATTCAATGAGTCGGCCAGATCAGCGTATCCGGATGAGTTCATATGTTTTCACAGGGAATACGACGGCGTGATATCGGAGATGATACTGGTGCCGGGGTCGATCTACGGCGAGAGCCACAGTTTCATCAGCGATTGGATGTCGCCGATAGATTTCCGCAAATCGGGGTCGGCACATTCCCACCCGGGCTACCACAACGACCCGTCCGAGGCGGACCTGGATTACTTCAGCCACATGGGAGGGGTCCATTTCATAACATGCCGGCCGTATGACAGAAGGAGCTGGAAGGCCTACGATTCAAGAGGGAATGTCGTGGACCTCGAGATGATATTCTGATCACAGGCAGCTTCTTACGATATCTTTTGCAAGCTCCATCATACTGACCGCGTATACCTTTTCCTTCGCCTCGGCGGTAACGCTGATGTATTCCGGGTCCTCCGCGTTCCTGGAGATGGCGAACCATCCTCCTGCCATGCCTACTCTTCCGCCTTCGATCTCCCAGATGTCGTCCCGGTCGAGTTCTTTCAGCTTGTCACCGAGTTTTTTGTTGAAACTTTCGGTGTTGCCGGGAGCATATACGGAATCCTCAAGGACCATGTATCTGGGGAATGATGCAAGCAGGTTGCTTATGCTGTTCTCTCCGGACATCTTTGTGAGTATCACCGCCGCATTGATGGCGTCGGGGCACATCGTTATATCGGGGAATATGAAGGTGCCGTCGGTCATCGCTCCCATCTCCGCATCGTTCTCCTTTATTGCAGCCGTTATTGATTCCAGGTCGTTCTCCGCACGAATAATGCGCCTTCCGTGGCGGGCCTTGGCATCGGTGGATAGCCCGTCGCCGATCAGGTCCCTGAACGCATCATCGACCACCGCGGAGGCGTTGAGCGGTATCACAGCAGAAGAAGGCTTGAGATAAAGCAGCAGCAGCGCAAGCACACTCTCGGGGTCCACATACTTCCCGCTCTCGTCAAAGAGCGCGAGTCTCGTTCCGTCCCCGTTGAGAGCTATCCCGATGCTTCCGAATTCCGTACCGACCATCCCTTCAAGACCGGAGACGTCATCGGCCCCCACCCCAGGCGGCCGGGGGCTGTACAGAGGATCGCTCTGTGCATTGATAGTGGTAAGATCGGCGCCTACCGACGCCAGTATCTGGGGGGCGCAGACAGATGTGCAGCCGCAGCCGCAGTCCAATATTAGGGGTGCATCGACTATCTTCTTGTATCTTTCACAGATGGTCCTGTTGTAATCCTCCGCCACTGAATCGCAGGTCCTCATCGACCCGACCTCTTTGTATCCGGGAAGGGGCCGGTCCGCCCGGTCCTCTACGATCAGCCGCCGCAGATGTTCCTTTGTAAAGACCGAGCCGTCGGAGTTCATGATGAATATCCTGCTGATCATCCCCTGTTCATCGGGTTCCCCCACCATGAGCATGCAGTCGGAGTCCTTGGAGGCCATGGCCACCGCGGGCGCCGGAGCCGTGCCTGCATCGCTGACGTCCGCACCAGCAGAAAGCAGCCCGCTTATGAGCGAGTTCTTTATCATCCTGCTGCTCGGATTTGTGTCAGACCCGATGCAGACCGACTTGTAGGAGGACCCTATCATCTGCCCTATCCTCAGGGCCTTTTCTGCGGTCATATCGTCGGCCGTCATCGAACGAAGAGTCAAAGCGGGGGCGTTCCTCATCAATATCCTAAGACATATCCCGATTGATAT
>JAISPV010000077.1 GCA_031274665.1 Candidatus Methanoplasma sp.
ATGCCGTCCCATCTTATGTAACCGGCATAGATCGGATTATGCAGTATCTTTGAGATCGACTGGTGTGTCCACCTTCCGCTTTTCTTGGGCGGGATGAACGAGTTATTCAAAGCATCGGCGATGGACCTGAGAGACCTCCCTTCAGAACACATCGAAAAGATGTCTTTGACGACCTCGGCCTCATACTCGACGATGGTCAGCGACCCCCGCTCATACACATACCCGTACGGGTGTCCGGAGCCCATGTTCCCGGTACCGTACTTGGCCTTCCTTGTCATGCCGAACTTGACCCTTTCACCGATCTGTTCGCTCTCCAGCTGTGCGATCCTTTGGACAATGTCCATCACGAACCTTCCCATTGCGGTCTCGGTATCGAACTTCTCCTGCCTGGAGTTGAACTCTTTGCCTTTGCGTCTCAGGTCATCCATCATGGCGGCGAAATTGGCGCTGTTCCTGTGTATACGGTCCATTTTCAGAACTACAAGGACATCCCATTCTTCTGATTCGTCCATCATCCTCTTGTATTCGGGACGATCGGTGTTCCTTCCGGAATATCCTTCGTCCCGATAGACGTCAGATATCGTCCAGCCTTTGAACCTGCAGTAGGCTTCCAGTCTTTCGGTCTGCGCGTCGAGGGAGAATCCTTCCTTTGCCTGATCTTCCGTAGATACCCTGACGTAGAGTGCTGCCCGCATGGATCCCCATCCGTACACATTATTGGCGGTTGAGTATAAAAAGCTAAAGTATAGTGTAATAATTTAATATATCATCTTAACTAGCTTTACAAATATAGTAGAAATAAGATTTTTTTGGTTTGAACAGATCATCCGATAATGTTGCTTCCTGTTTCAACGAGGGTGTTGAGATATTGGTTTATTTCTTTCGGATCGATTATTGTCAGTTCCGACTCGTAATGGTCTTTTTCATTTCTCGTGATGATCGTGTCAATTCCGTTCCTCTGAGCAGAGAAAACAAGCATTCCGTCCTCAAAATCCTCAATATCGGACATCAGTGCGGAGATAGCATCCTCGCCTGTTGCATCAATGATCTTGAAAATAAATATGATCTGCTCAATGGTTTCGATCGGATTCTTTTTTATCTTTGATCTTTTACATATGTAAAAAATATCTTTCAGCGTCTGTACAGAAATATATCCTTCGATCTTATTTTCTATGACGAGCTGAAAGACCCTCTTTGAGTCGGAATAGAACGGCTCTCTGGATTGTATCACGTCAACCAACACGTTCGTGTCGATCAATGCTTTCATGAGTCTTCCAACCTTTTTTCCAATAGGTCTTCGAGGTCGCCGTCGTATTTGTATGAACCTGCCAAAGAATCAAGCATTCTCAATTTGGTCTCTCTGCTTGAGGACAGCGTTGCGATGGGTCTCCCGTGTTTTATTATTATTACATCTTCCGTTGATATGATGTCAAGGTATTTCCCGACATTCGTTCTGAATTCGGTTGCATTTACGTACATTTTATCGACATGATATCGCATTTTTTATTATTATAATTTCGCTCTATAAAAAAAATTCAATGAAAAATAAGGCAAAAAACAAAAATGAAGAAATGAAAAGAGAGGGTTCGGCCCTCTCTGTTATTTGTTTTATCCCATTCCGGGCATTCCGCCGGGCATTCCTCTCGGTCCGGGAGGTGCCGGCGGGGGTGCTCTGCGCGCAGCGATGACGTCATCGATCCTGAGGACCATGTTCGCAACCTCTTCTGCGGCATTGATCGCCTGCACTTTGACCTTCAAGGGCTCGACCACGTTCAGTTTGAGCATGTCGACCGCCTCTCCGGAGCTAAGGTCCAGGCCGTAGTACTTCCCGTCCTTCTTCTTCTCGTGGGCGTTCTTCAGCTTGATGATGCTGTCGATGGAGTCAATTCCCGCATTCTCCGCAAGGGTCCAGGGGATGATCTCCATCGCCTTGGCGAACTTCTCGATGGCAAGCTGCTCCCTGCCGCCGACCGATGATGCATACTCTGCGAGCCTGAGCCCGAGTTCGATCTCCGGTGCGCCGCCTCCTGCGACAACTTTCTTGTCCTCAAGGGTTATTCCGACTGTGCGTACGGCGTCGTTGAGCGCCCTCTCGACCTCTTCCAAAACGTGTTCCGTTCCTCCGCGTACGAATATCGTCATCGCCTTGGGGTTCTTGCACCTGGTGATGAAGGCCATTCCGTCCTCTCCGATCTGCTTCTCTTCGACGAGACCGGCCGTTCCGAGGTCCTTCTTTGTTATTTCCATAACGCTTCCCACGATGCTTCCGCCGGTGGCTTTGGCGATCGCTTCGACGTCGCTCTGCTTGAGTCTCCTGTACCCGAGTATCCCCGCCTTGGCGAGGTAGTGCTGAACAAGCTCGTCTACGCCTTTGGATGTGAACACGACGTTCGCTCCGACCTCTTTGATCTTGTCGACTATTGCCTTCATCGAGTTCTCTTCCTCTGCGAGGAACGCAGACATTGCCGCTGGGTCGGTGATCTGTATCTGTGCGTCGAATTCTGTTTTCTTTACTTCAAGGGGTGCTACGAACAACGCGATCTTTGCGTGCTCCATCCTTTTAGGCATACGGGGGTGTACCAGTTCCTTGTCGATGACTACGCCTTCGACGAGGTAAGTGTCACCGATGACGCCTCCTACCTTCTTCTCGATGCGTATGTTGTCTGTATCAACCTTTCCGTCCTCCGCGACGGACTTCGCCGCTTTGACGACGATTTCGGCAAGGCTCTCGTATTCCTCGCCGACAGCCTTACCTGTCAGCGACGTCACTGCGACCTTTTTGAGGATCTCGTCCTTCGACGCATCCACAGCTATGCCGTTCAGGATCTCTACCGCTTTGTTCGCGGCCATCCTGAAACCGTTGGTGATTACGGTGGGATGGATCTTGGCGTCGATGAGTTCCTCAGACTGTTTGAGGAGTTCTCCGGCAAGCACGACTGCCGTCGTTGTGCCGTCCCCGCATTCGTTGTCCTGTGTCTTTGCGACCTCTACGACCATCTTTGCCGCGGGGTGCTGCACTTCGATCTCTTTGAGGATCGTCACGCCGTCGTTCGTTATAACGACGTCCCCTATTGTGTTCACAAGCATTTTGTCCATTCCTTTGGGCCCTAGCGTGGACCTTACGGCATCAGCCACGGCTTTGGCGGCCGCGATGTTGTTGAACTGAGCCTCTTTGTCCTTGGTCCTCTCTGTGCCTTCTTTCAGCACAATGATAGGTTGGTTTCCATTCGCATACATAGGAAAATATCTCCTTATCTGAGGTCAGATAATTTTGTTCTTCTATATTAACATTATGCAAATTTAAGGCTGCGTTTGTTAAATCAAGTGACTTCCTGAACGCCTATATCTGTGAGCACTTCTGACATTATTATCCTGTTGTGACATCATGAGCGCTTCGGCCAAACGATGAGCTGAAGCGTTCATGTGGTGACTGTTTAGTACCATTTCACAAATTTTTATATCTATTTGGGCTTTTCCCGATTTTGGCAAGTTTTCATTCCCGATTTTGGCAGACATGCTCAAAAAATATTCTGATCAACAGGTGCAGCGGCATCTTTTTTACAACAGGCCATGCATGAAAAGAGGTGTGAACGCGCTCCTACCGGACTCAGAAAACATCCATTACAACGAGCCCGGAATCCTCTGCCGTTCTGCGGATCTTTTCCTTCGCTTTTTCCGATCCGCGGATGTTCATGCGGTTCAGCCTTTCCGAGAGCTGCGGCCGTAAGTTGAGAGAATCTATGCAGATGCGCCTCACTCCCGTTGATGCCACAGCGTCCGCGAATTCTTTCTCATTGCCTTCAAGATGGTCCAGGACGGGCCCGACCAGCGCATAGGCGTCTATCCCTGCCTCCACAAGCCGCCTCAGCGCCTCCAGCCTCCTTTCCGGGAGGGGCGCGCCCGGCTCGGTGATCTTCGAGATCCTTTCATCGATCGTCGTTATCGTTATCCCCGCTTCCCCCCTCATCGACGCCAGCAGATCTAGGTCTCTTATTATCAGGTCTGATTTCGTGTGCAGATGTATCCTGAAATCCCTCTCCTTCAGTATCTCCAGGCACTTACGCGTCAGCCCGAACCTTTTCTCCGCATATTGATAGGGGTCTGTGACCGTCCCTATCCCTATGGTCCCTTCCAGACCGGACAGCTCCTTTGACAGCCTGTCGGGGATGTTCGATCTCACCTTCACCACCCTCCATTCCTTCCAGTCGGTATGAAGGACCTCCGGCGCATAACAGTAAACGCACCCGTGCTCGCACCCGCCGTAGGGATTGAGCGCATAATCGATCCCTGGAAGACCTGACGGAGACAAGGCCCTTTTCGCTTCCGTGATCCTGTAACAGCCGCCCCATTCCTCAGGGCGTTCGAATTCGATGAGATCAGTAATAGTCCTCTATCCTCCTCTGCGTCAGATAATCTTTCAGTATGCCTGAGTTCTTGATCCATGTGTCCTTTTT
>JAISPV010000095.1 GCA_031274665.1 Candidatus Methanoplasma sp.
GAGATATTGAACGAACTCCGTTACGCCGCCTTCATAATGGAACAGGTCGGACCTTCCTGTTCTCTTGTCCTCGAAATAAATGGTCGCCTCTTTGTTGAGGAACGCCTGATTCCTGAACCTGTTCTGAAGTATCTCATAATCAAACTCGGTCGTTTCGAAGATCTCGTTGTCCGGATAGAACGTGATCGTCGTTCCTGACCGATCGGAATTGCCGATGGCTTCGACCGGGCCATCGGGTATGCCGATATGGTAGGTCTGCCTGTACATCTTCCCGTCCCTTTCGACAATAGCCACCATATGTTTTGACAAAGCGTTGACCACTGACACTCCGACCCCGTGGAGCCCACCGGAAACTTTGTAGGCGTTCTGGTTGAACTTTCCCCCGGCGTGGAGATCGGTCAGGCACATCTCGAGCGCGTCCTTCCCTTCTTCTTTGTTCATTCCGACAGGTATGCCTCTTCCGTCATCGTTGACGGTCATCGAACCGTCCTCGTTGATGTATACGTTGACCCTGTCGGCGAACCCTGCCATCACTTCGTCGATACCATTGTCCACGACCTCGTAGACAAGATGGTGGAGTCCTCTTGCATCGGTGCTCCCGATGTACATCCCGGGTCTTTTCCTTACTGCTTCCAATCCTTTAAGGGCGACGATGCTGTCCGCATTATAGGTGCTGTCCGCATCGTAGAGTCCCTGCTGCTTGTCCCCATCCATTTCTGCAACTCCGTACAAAATATACTATTAACACACCAAATGGCGTGCTTATATTTATACACGCGTGCACGCGCACGCGCGTCCGTTCGAAGCCCAACCGTTCGATCCGGTCGACGGGGCTCATCGGCCGCATGGTCAGACCTCCTGATGTCTTTTCGACCGGGCCGTTCCGATCCTCTATTGACAAGTCTGAAATATTGACAACAGATGCCTATGCGCATGAGCACCATAATGGATGAGGCCCGCCGCGGCATCAGCCCTCTGATCAAAAAGATCGCCGAGAAAGAGGGAGTGAACGAAGAGTTCGTGAGGAACGGAATTGCCTCGGGGAGGATAGTGGTGCCGTGCAACCCTATTCATGATCCTGAACCATCCGCGATCGGCGAAGGGATGGGGATCAAGGTCAACGTTAATCTTGGAACGTCTCGCGACATTAACGATCTGGACAGCGAACTCAGGAAACTGGACATCGCGATCAGATACGGCGCGGATGCGGTGATGGACCTCAGCACAGGCGGGGACATCGACCACATAAGAAGAACGCTTATCGGAAAGGCACCGATGATGATGGGTTCGGTGCCGATATACCAGACCGGATTGACTGCGGCAAGGAGAGATGCCGTTGTCGATATGACCGAGGACGACCTCTTCAGCGGTATCGAGAAGCACGCCAAGGACGGGATGGATTTCATGACCGTACACTGCGGCATCACAAAAGAGAGCGTCGCCTGGCTTAAGAAGTGCAAGAGGGAAACTGACGTGGTCTCCCGAGGCGGGTCCTTCCTTACCGCATGGATACTCCACAACGGGGAGGAGAACCCTCTCTACAAGAATTTCGATTATCTGCTTGAACTTGCAAAAAAATATGAGTTCGCACTTTCGTTGGGGGACGGTTTCAGGCCGGGATGCATTGACGACGCATCCGACCAAGCGCAGCTGTCCGAATTGATGACCCTTGGCCATCTGGTTGAAAGATGCAGGGAGGCGGGCGTTCAGAGCATGGTGGAAGGCCCCGGGCATGTCCCTTTGGATCAGGTGCCTATGAACATGCGGTTGGAGAAGAGACTTTGCCACGACGCTCCCTTCTATGTCCTCGGGCCTCTTGTGACCGATATCGCTCCGGGCTACGACCACATCGTCGGGGCGATAGGCGGCGCGGTGGCGGCGCAGAACGGTGCGGATTTCCTATGCTATCTGACCCCGGCGGAGCATCTGTCCCTTCCAAGCGAGGATGATGTGAAAGAGGGGCTCATCGCATCGAAGATAGCGGCGCATGTGGGGGACATTTGCAGGGGCAGAGGAAGGGAGATGGATACGAAGATGGCAAAGGCCAGAAAGGCCCTGGATTGGAACACCATGTTCGAAGTGTGCATTGATCCCGAGAAAGCAAGAAGGTACAGATCGAGAGGCTGCACAAAGGAAGAGGACGGCTGTTCCATGTGCGGCGATGTCTGCGCGGTGAAGATCGTCAACAAGTATCTCAAAAAGAACGGCCCGAACGAGGACTGTTGAAAAGTCTGGAGCCACTGGAGGGGATCGAACCCCCGGCCTACAGTTTACGAAACTGCCGCTCTACCGCTGAGCCACAGTGGCATCGGAACTGCTGATTGAGCCATAAGATAAAAAGTTTTACTATGTCCTCTGCGCAAACGGTATCAGAAAAGAACACCGCTTGCCGTTAAACTTACCCTTTTCTGTATTTCGGGAACATATCCCTGAACACAACCGCATCCTCCGCGATCAGCGGAGATTCGCATATGAATGTGCAGTCCTGTTCCGAATCTGCAAGAACATCAGCGAGGAATTGCATGTCTGGGTCTTTTGTACTCAGGGGGAGATGGGATATCTCTCCTCTGTCCCCGTACTTGATGCAGCTGATATGGAAGTGGGCAATATCGCCGCATAACGGGAAGAATTCGTCTACGAGTCTTCCCATATCTTCCTTAGTCCTGATGCAGCCGACATCCCTGGCGTGGACATGCGCGACGTCCAACACCGGCCTTACCCCATCGACGTTTTCCATCACTTTCGAGATCTCTTTCAGAGTGCCGAACTGGCCTTTCTTGCCCATGGTCTCCACGCCGAGTATCACGTCCTTGATCCCGGCATCGTCCATCTTCTCTTTGCATTTCAGCAACCCCTCTATCACCGAGCTCAGAGCGGTGTCCGGAGACTTGCCGTATGACGCGGCGTGGATCACTATTATGTAAGCTCCCAGCTCGTGCGCCGCCCGCATGGTGTCCATCACCCAGCCTATGCTCTTCTCCCTTGTTTCCTGATCATCTGAATTGAAACTTATGAAATAAGGCGCGTGGCAGCTGAGCCTTATGTCCAGGTCCTTTGCGCGGTCTCCGACCGCTCTCGCTCTTTCGGGGGCTATCCTGGCACCTCTCACGAACTCTACCTCGAGGGCATCCAGACCCAGGCCTTTGGTGTACTTGAGAGCGCCTTCCGGTGTCTTCCCTTCGCTCGGATAACCTGCCGGACCAAAACGCATGGTCCGTCAACGTTATACGTATATTTCAGAGTTCTCAGGTCGTTCTCCCGCCCCGCCGGCGGCCGGACGGCAAATCCTTTAGTCTGCCTTTGCATAATCATCCGCGTGCAGATAGAACTCGATGTATCGCTGGACCCGACCCTCGGATGCGGGCAGGCGCACAGATGGAGAAAGGCCGGCAGAGTCTGGAGCGGCGTCATCGGAAATGAAGTGATCTGCCTTACTGAGGGCCCTGGCGGTTTCGAGGCCGAAGGATGTTCGGACAGAGAAGCGCTGCTGAGATACTTCAGAAGCGGGGACGACCTCTCCCTCATCGTAAAAGAGGTCTCCGCGGCTGACCCTTACATTGCTTCGCTGTCCTCATCCTGTCCGGGGATGAGGATCCTGAAACAGGAGCCTTGGGAGTGCCTTGCCACATACGTTCTCGCTACGAATGTTAACGTCAAAAGGATAGCGAAGATGATAGAATCCGTCTGCGACACGTTCGGCAGGGACCTTGGCGAAAGAAGGGCGTTCCCGACCCCCGGGCAGATACTCGACAAGCAGGACGAGGTCCCCCGGTGCAGGCTCGGGTACCGGGAGGAAAGGTTCATTGAGCTTGCGGTGAATGCGGAGAAAGGCCTTATCGACCTAGAAGCGATGGAAGAGGCGGACTATACCGGCTGCATCAATGATCTGATGAGGATCAACGGCGTGGGGCCCAAGGTGGCCGACTGCGTGGCCCTTTTCGGGTTCGGACATCTTGAGGCCTTCCCGGTGGACGCCAGGATCTCAAAATGCCTCAACGGGATGTACGGTGTGAGCGGAAATTACAAAAAAATGTCGGCGTTCGGAAGGGAGAAGTTCGGACGATACGCGGGATATGCCCAAGAATTCCTTTATCACAGTTCCGTAATTACAGGCCGCTGACCCTACAGTATCGCTCCGGGGTTCGTCTTCAGATAGAACTCCGACACATCCCAATCCTCTTCTTCGGAATGTTTCGTCTCGTCTATCTTTACGCCCAGGGACTTCGCGGTCTCTTTCATGAATTTGTATGCTTTTTCGCTGCCCTTGAAGTTCTCCACCTTGGCGCCGGATGAGGATATCTTCCCGCTGAAACATCCTATTATCTTCGTCCCCTCGAACACCACGCATTCCGTTGCGCCGCATTCCCTCTTGATCATGTCGCGCAGGTAGAGGTGCAGATTGTCTTGGGTGTTCAGCAGCAGCAGCTCCCCGAAGGGGTCCGGTTCTGTTCCCGTATCCTCTTTCAGCATCCATCTCGGCGTGGGGTCGTCCTTCACAAGGAATCCTTTTACAAGGTACCCTTCCTTCTCAAGGTCCGACAGCGCCCTCCTTACGGTCGACATCCTGACCGAAAGGAACTGTGCCAGCTCCTCTGCGGAGAATGTGCCGAAGTCTTTGAAATGCCTTTTTATTATCGTTCTCATCGCTTCTTCCTTGCTCATGCCGCTCGGCGGCACTATGTAGTAGAATGCGTCCTGGTCTTGGCAGATGAGGGATGCTTTGAAAGGCTCGGAGATCAGTTCCAAGGTCCTCTCCTCAGAGAACGGAGAGTTCGAGACCACCTCCTTTCTGGCTATGGGCTGCCTGTCGCGGATCAGTCCCATGATCGTCTTGGCATCCTGTTCCACGCCGCCGGTCTTGGCTGCGCGGTAGACCGGGGCGAATTCCGCCGTGGTGTATCCTATGTAGCCGGGCATGAGCGACATCCTGAAGAGGTCTCCTTTGCTCAGGATCTTCTTCAGCGTTATCCTCTGAGATATTCTTGTGACCATTTCCTGGT
>JAISPV010000118.1 GCA_031274665.1 Candidatus Methanoplasma sp.
GGCAGCGTCGGCAGCCTCAGCGGAGCCTGCCGCAGGCATCAGCGGCAACCACTGATCGAGATTCAGCCGCTCGGCTACGAGTTGGACCTGCACGCCCTTGGCTCTGGCCCCGGCCGATAACGCGACCGGTCCGATGCGGTCGCCCACCGCGATGGTGCCGTGCTCGGTGCGCACCGAACCATCGCCGCCGATGACCCGGTTGAGGCGATCGGTAAGATCGTACAGATTATCTTTTATGAACCGCTCTTTGTTACTGTACCGCCCGCAGCCTGCCAGCAGAGGGTTGTAAGTGCCGTCGAGATAGTCTTGGTCGAGGTCGTCTATCGCATCCATGAGATATACTGAAGCGCCCAGATGAGTGAACATATCCCCCAGAGCAGTCCCGGTTTTCTCTCCTGCAATATCTTTCAGGGCATACGAAAGGGCGCTGCCGAACGTCATTCCCATCTGTACTGCGTCCTCGCACCCGGACTCTTCCATCTTCCTCAGCTCTTCGAATCCTTTTCCGACAGCATCGTCGTACTCCGGGTATTTCTTCCCGGCCTTTGATATCGCACGCCCCAGCATCAGGGATGCGGCGTTACTTTTAATGGAGGGTCTATCAAAGGAATCGTCGACGAGCTCCCACTTCGTGAGCAGCAGCGTATAAGCGGCCATTTTTCTAAAGAGGTCCGAATCTGCCTTCGGGGCGTTGAGGACGCACAGGATCGAGTTCTTTGTTCCGTCAAAAAACGGAATATCGCCGGTAAAAGAATTCATGACGATGGTGTTGAACGTCATATCATAATTTACTGCGGCGGTCGACACGATACCGTACTCCGATCTCAGCTGGTGGCACGTCTCGCAGTAATACTTTCTGTAGGATGAAAGGTCTGAAGGGGACAGCCTGCTGTATAGTGGCACCGTATACCCGAACATGATAGCGAAGGAACATGAAGGGTTCGAACATTTAATATATTTTTAAGAAGTACGCGGGTTAAGCCTATCCAGCAGGATAGGCAGGTGAAAATATGTCTCCCGATGCACAAACCATCGAAAGCCTGACCGCGTTGTATATGAACCAGTCCCCGGCGGCATTCACGTCGATCGCGATGCACGCCAAAGAGCCGAACGATTATTCGAAACGCGTTGATGAGGCAGAGCACGGCGGCACCCCAGCGTGCGACTATACGTGCTGCAATGACAGAGGGTGCTGCTCATCCGGCTTGTGGTATGTGGGGCTGGGAGGATGTATCGTGGCATGCTGTGCGTTCTGCTGTTACATCACCAACGGGTTCAACGGCATATGGCCGTACTGGCCTTTCTGAGACGCTGTCTGACATGAGACCGTTCATCTCGGTAATAATAAACCCGACCCTGGAATGCAATATCGACTGCAGACATTGTTATCATACGCCGGAAGAGAGGTCTTCCGTGAAGATGAGCCTCGACACACTGGAAATGCTCTTCAGCAAACTCTCCAAAGAATACGAGTCGGTATGGTTCATATGGCACGGCGGAGAGCCTCTGCTCATGCCTTTTGAATTCTATAAGGGAGCAATGGCGGTACAGGAAAAATATTTCGGCCGGAATTCCCACAGGACCGGCAACACGATACAGACAAACGGGACCCTGCTTGAAAAAAGGTTCATCGACTTCTGCAGAGAGAAGATGATGAACATCGGGATATCCTTCGAGGGGCCTTACAACGACGTTCTGAGAAATAAGACCGATGTGGTGAAGAAGAAACTGGAGTATCTCTGCGATAAAGAGCGAGTGTTCTCTGTCACTTCAACGATATCGTCCGAAACGGCATCCAAACAAAAAGAGATATATGAAAGTTTCAGATCGAACAAGACGGCGGTGTCCTTTGTCCCGGTCATACCCGCCGGATGTGCGGCATGCGGGAACACGGTCCCTGATGCCGGGGAATACATAAGGTCAAGTATCGAATGTTTTGATGCCTGGCTGTCGGACAAGGATGCCGAGATACCGCTCATCCCGCACTATCTCTACGTCCTGAACGCTTTGGGAGAGCCGGCGGAATCCGACTGCGCCCACGCCTCATGTCTGACCAAATGGTTATGCGTCTATCCTAACGGCGACCTCTATCCCTGCGGCAAAGGCTGCCCTTCCGAGTTCATGCTTGGAAACCTTTCGGATATCAACAAGATATCGGAAGTGTTCAATACGAAAGGGTTCGAAAGGATCATCAGAGGCACCATAGAAAGGAGGAACAAATGCATTGAGGAGTGCTCTCTTTTCGATTATTGCAACGGAGGGTGCAGTATCGATGCATACTACGAATCCGGGATCGGCGTGACGGGAGGGGACTCGTGCAGGATATTCAGAGAGGTGTTCGGGCATGTCCTCTCCGCGGTGGAAGAGATACTCGAGACGCGTCCGGACCTATCTTCATATAACAGATTCGTCAGGGATGCGGTCCTCGGTAAGCTTATAAATCCCAAGATCACAGGTCAGTGACCTTTTATTTCTCCGACGGCATCGGCCATTATCCTGACATTTTTTGGAAGGGCGCTGACGCCGACGCACGTCCTCGCCGGATACGGCGGAACGAACGTCTCGGCATAGACGGAGTTCATCAAAGCGAAGTCCCCCATATCTGTAAGGTAGACAGTAACCTGCAGAACATGACCCTTCTCCACACCGGCGGCGGAAAGCACCGAGACAAGATTTTTCAAAGCAACTCTTATCTGATCCTCCGCTGTCCC
This sequence comes from Candidatus Methanoplasma sp., assembly GCA_031274665.1. Classification (GTDB taxonomy): domain Archaea; phylum Thermoplasmatota; class Thermoplasmata; order Methanomassiliicoccales; family Methanomethylophilaceae; genus Methanoplasma. Next base: position 2,712 of record JAISPV010000118.1, read on the forward strand.
GGGTATCATTCCGTTCGCGGGGTCTATGGGGATCTGCCCCGAAATATAGACATTGTTTCCGGATACGACAGCTTGGGAATACGGTCCAGAAGGCAGCGGGGCATCCTTCGTTTCGACAGGGGTCATCGGCCTTACCT
>JAISPV010000009.1 GCA_031274665.1 Candidatus Methanoplasma sp.
AATATCATACGCCCAACCGTCTCCGCCGAATACCCATACGGATTTTTTAACGAGAACATCCGCTGCGTCTTTGATCTCTTTTATAATATCCGCCCTGCTCATCTGGGATGAGGAAAGGATGCGCCTCATGACGGGCGCCGTGAAAAGTGCGTTGTTATCGGAGATGTCGATGAACTCTCCGGTCAGGTCCGCCGTGGCCACCACTTCGTTCACTTTTCTTATCTGGTTCCCCGTTCTTCGGTCCTTTATCGTCCCCAGGGTCACGAGGATGTCCGTCGCCATGAACGCTTCGGGAGAGATCTCCATATCATGGACCACCCTTTCGTAGACCGATCTGGCGGAGTCACCGTGTATCGTCCCCATGATGGAACTCCCGGCGCGGCCCGTCCTCATACTTTGATACATGGTCCTTGCCTCTTCGCCTCTGACCTCTCCCAGGATAATTGCGGATTCTCCCATCCTGAGCGACACTCTGAGGGCCTCGTCCGCCCTAGAGAGGTTGTCCCCGCCCATTCTTTCGTCGATCAGCATCGATTGTACCTTGTACCCCATCTTCCTCATGATCGCGCTTGGCAGTTCTATCGTGTCTTCGATGGTCAATATCCTCTGCGAGAGGGGGAACTCGAACATCAAAGATGACAGAAGCGAACTCTTTCCGGCCCCTCTCGCGCCGCATATCAGGAAAGTGGCCCTGTTGTCAACCAAATATGACAACAGGCCGGCAACTCTGGGATCCATAGTACCGTTTGCTATCAGCCGGGTGAGGGTCCACGGCCTCACCGAATGCTTTCTTATCGCTACCGCATCCCCGTTCGGGCTCATCGGATATCCGACCACCGTCGCTCTCGCATCGTGCGTCTTGATATCCGTCTCCAGTATGGGGTTAGTTTCGCAGAACTGCAGCCCGCTGTCCCTTTTCAGTATATTGATCAGGTTCATTACCTCTTTTTTGTCGACGACAAGATTCGTCCTGCACTTGATGTGGGAATTGTTGCCCGCTATGCCGTTCATCGTGACATGTATCCTGTTCCTGTCGCATGGTGCGTCGATATAGATGTCCTCCAGTCTCGGATCGGCGAGCAGCACCTCGAAAACTCCCATTCCGACCGTGTATCTGTAAATGATGTCGCATATCTCCCTGATCACCTTTTCCACTGTGTCGGTGTCCCTTCCGTAGATGGCCTCGATGGTATCTGAGTAATCGATGAGCATGCCTCTTGCAATACTCATGACGCTCTGTTTATCCATCCTTCCGCCCTTTGCCCTGTAGTTCTCTCTGATACTGGATATTACCTTCTCTATCACAGCGTTCATAGAATCAGGATATGAGTACTCCACAGGGGTGAGATTATACTCCGTTTCTCCGTCGACAGCGGTGCCGATGGTCACGCTGCCTCCGGGGGGATCATAGTTCATCGTGTTATCGAGGTCGCCTTTCTTTCCTATGAGCCAGCAGTCCGCATAAACGGGTTTGGACCTGATGTTGTTCTCTGAAAGGACGATCAATCCTTCCAACAACGATCTCTGATCATGCGGGCGCTGCCTCAGAACTTTTTCCGGCCGGGGACCGCTCTGCGGATACGGTGCGTCGGACTGCACAGAAGGTTCGCCGAACCGCATCGGCGGTGAAAAGTATCCTGTCGACGTGTCTGACGCATCGCAGTGCGTATGAACATCCGCCGGCCTTCCTCTGAATGATTCGCTCTCCGAATCGCTGTAATCTGTAATGATCAGCCTGTCGTTGTAGCTTACCTGGTGGACGTTCCTTCTGTTGAACCTGCCGACGACTGCCGACAATATCCTCGGCATCAGACACCACCTGTCCTTGCGGCCTCGATCGAGACCTTCTTCTTCAGGTTGCTGACGCCAAGTTCCGCCTGGTCCAAAGCTCTGTACGTCTTTTGCATGCATGTGTTGCATCTGTTGTCGGAAGGTCGGAAGGACATCAGCCTGCCTCTCGCCGAATCGAAGTTGGGATCCGGGAATCCTGCCCAAATGATCTCCATCACCTTCGAGCACGAGTTCGCGCAATCCGAGCATGCCCTGCCTCCGTTGCTCGTGTTAAGAGCGGCCGAGTTGTAGAAGACGGCCATCTCGCAGAGGGCTTCGGCCGCCGGCCCGAATATCTCAAGGTCCCTGCTTGTCCTGAGCCTTATCCTTCCCGCGCTGCCTTGTTTTGATATATTTTGTATTATACATTTCAGACAAAGCGGCGATTTGAAATCCGGCACCCTGCTGCATTTTCTGCAGTTTATCGAGAGAACATCCTCTTCAAGCTCCGCGTCGACCGTTTCGTTGTTGTTCCTGATTATCACCGAACGTATCGTTTCTATCATCATGCTGTATCATTTCCAGCAGAGAGTATTAAAAGCGGACCCTACAATTAGCATGCGGCGTTCTATGTGAGATGTTATTAACCTTAAAGGAATAAGCTGGTGCATGGAGGTCCTTTCACCAGCAGGCTCGCCGGAGGGGTTGATCGCATCGATCAAGGGAGGCTGCGATGCAGTCTATCTCGGAGGAAAAGCGTTCGGCGCCAGAGCGTTCTCGAAGAACTTCACCGATCCGGAGATAGAAGGCGCTGTGGACTATGCGCACGAGAATGATGTTAAAGTATACGTTGCCGTCAACACTCTGATCAAGGACAGCGAGATGGACGATGCTGTGTCATATGTGAAGTTCCTATACGACATCGGCGCGGACGCCATACTCATTCAGGACCTGGGGCTTCTGGAAAGGGTCAACGGGTTCGGCATCCAGAAACACGCCTCCACTCAGATGGGCATCCATTCCGCCGCCGGGCTGGAATGGTGTTACGAGAATGGATTGGACCGGGCGGTCCTGGCAAGAGAGCTGACCTTCGACGAGCTGAGGTCGGTCATCAAAGGATCAAAGATCGAGACGGAGGTCTTTGTCCAGGGTGCATTATGCTACAGCATATCCGGCGGATGCCTTTTCTCAAGCATCGCCGGGGGAAGGAGCGGCAACAGAGGGCAGTGCGCCCAGCCGTGCAGAAAATCGTATCTCTTCAATGATGAAGAAGGGTTCTTTCTCAGCAACGCCGACCTATACGGAGTGGATTGGCTGGACCGTCTGAGGTCCATAGGGATCACGGCGGTGAAGATCGAAGGAAGGATGAGAAGTCATGCATATGCCTACCTTGCCTCAAAGGTTTATTCGGAGGTGAACAAGGGTAATGCCGCCGAAGGGATCGCCGAGACGGCGGATCTGCTGAAGACAGTTTTCAACCGCGGATTCTGCGAGGGATATCTCCCAGGCGTCACGAGCCCGGTCCAGTTCAAATACGCCGATAACAGAGGTTTTTTCTTGGGCAGAGTTTCGGTGAAGGGCAGGAAATTCGAGCTTTCGGGTCTGGAAGCGAAGGTGAACTTAAGGGACGGCATTTCGATCTTTAAAGGAAAAGATAAGATCGGAGGGTTCAAGATAAGTTCGCTCGGAAAGGTCACGGTCCCCTTCAAAATAGATGATGGAAAATATGAGATATACAGGACCTATGACCCGCATATCGATGAGATAAAGAACCTCATCGGCGAGGTCCCGGAACTGAAAGGCAGGACAAGGAGAACACCGTTCAAACAGGAACTCAGGAAAAGCGGCAGGAAAGCAACGGAATCGGATCTCTCTTTCTATGTAAGTTCCCTTAAGGTGCTTGACACCGTGATGGAATATGCCGACAGGATATATTATGATCTGAATGAAAGCACGGGAACGGCCG
>JAISPV010000048.1 GCA_031274665.1 Candidatus Methanoplasma sp.
CTAGACCAGGGTCATGGCTCCGAAGAGAGGTCCGGCATAAGTGTCGTTGTCTTGGCGGCGGTCTTTGCGATCTTTATTATCGGTGGCGCATGTGTGGCGTATTATTTGTATAAAAAGAAGGCCTGATCAAACCTATTCAAGGGGGGGGGGGGAAACCCTTCCCCCGTTTTTCTTTCAGACCATCCCTCTCGGAGTATTTCGTCCATCCGTCCGCTGTTCACCCCGACATCTGCACATATTGAGGACATCGCATACTCCTCAAATGCCCCCAGTCAAGTATAGGAAATCCTTAATACACCGGATATAATGAAGACCTGATGTTCACTGTAAAAGACCTTCTGCAGACTGAGCTTCCATACGTGCGCGTCGGGATCGGCCGCGGTACAAACTCCGGAAATGTGGAGAACAGCGTCCGTACGCTGAACAAAGGAAGCGTGAAGATTTACGACGATCCGGTGGAACTGGTGGATGATCTTTTCTCAGAAAGGATAGACGCAGCCGTCAGAGGGGACATGGCCTCTTCTGAACTGCTCGGTCTCCTGAAGGAAAGGGCGGGCGTAGATGATCTGGAAAGACTTGTGATCATGGAACCGCAGAGGGGCCGCACATTCTTCATGGCGCCCGTCGGCATCGATGAAGGGTGGACGGTCGAAGAAAAGCACGGGATCGCCGTCAGGGCCGTAGAGCTCATGAAAAGGATGGGCGCCGGAACGAAGATAGCCGTGATGTCCGGGGGCAGGCTCGGGGACAAAGGAAGGAACAAGGCAGTTGACGCATCCATCGACGATGCGGAGAAGCTCGTTTCCATACTTCGGAAAGAAGGTTACGATGCCTACCACGCAGAGATACTGATAGAGTCCGCGGTAGAGGAAGCGGACCTGATCATCGCACCGGACGGTATAACAGGCAACATCATTTTCAGGGTATTGCACTTCATCGGGGACGCAGTGGCTCTCGGCGCGCCGGTGCTGAACATCGACAGGGTATTCGTGGACACGTCCAGAGTGAAAACGGATTACACAGACTCATTGATACTCGCGATGAAACTGGCAGAGGAGAAGAGATGATAATTGAGATCGACGGCGGCCATACGGGGATAAGGTTCTCATCCTGCCATTTCATCCCCATGCACGAGAAATGTTCCAGGCTGCACGGCCACAGCTACATAGTGAGGATGAGGCTCGAAGGAGAACCGGACGAGAACGGCATGGTAATGGACTTCGTCGTGCTGAAAAGAAAGCTTAGGTCCATGATAGACGAGATGGACCATAAGGTCCTGTTGCCGGCGGGTTCGAAGATCGTGAAAATAGAAGAAAAAGAAGGATCGTTGGAAGTGATGTCCTGCGGCAAGAGGTATGTCTTCCCCGCCGAGGACGTCCTGCTGCTGGACATCCCTACGACCACTGCGGAAGAGATGGCCAGGATGATGGCTGAAAAAATGGCCCGCGAGACCGATCTTCCGAAGACAATAAAGTGTGTGTCAATAGGGCTGGACGAAGAACGCGGACAGACCGCCTGGTACACAAAGGTGCTGTGATGCCGAAAGCGGTCGTATTGTTATCCGGGGGATTGGATTCCACGGTAACATTGGCGATCGCTCTCGACGAAGGCGCGGATGCCGCCGCAATAAGTTTCAGATACGGGCAGAGGCACACTAAAGAGCTGGATTCCGCAGAAGCGGTGTGTAAGCATTACGGAATAGAGCACAGGATCATCGACATTGACCTGTCCTCTTTCAGGTCGGCGCTGACCGACAGAAGGGCGGAGATACCATCGGATAGGGAAGGCGATCTCGGAAAGAACATCCCAATAACGTATGTTCCAGCAAGGAATATAATATTCTTAAGTATTGCCGCAGGGCTGTGCGAATCGATGGATGCCGAAGCAATATACATCGGAGCGAACACAGTGGATTATTCCGGATATCCGGACTGCCGTCCGGAGTTCTTCGCGGCATTCCGAAAGATGCTCGCCGAAGGCACGAAGGCGGGGGTCGAAGGCAGGGCGGCCGAGATAAGAACGCCCATCATCGGGCTCAGCAAGGCTGAGATCGTGAGGAAAGGGAAGGAGCTGGGCGCGCCGCTGCATCTGACGTGGTCGTGCTACAACGGCAGTGAAAAGGCGTGCGGGCGATGCGACTCCTGCAGACTGAGGCTCAAGGGCTTCAAAGAAGCAGGATACGAGGATGAGATAAGCTACGGGTGATAATATGATGATATGCGAATACTTCAGATCGATCCAGGGAGAAGGACTGACGATAGGCGTACCGACCTACTTCATACGGACGGCCGGATGCAATCTGAGATGCGAATGGTGCGATACTACCTATGCCAGAGAAGGCGGCAGGGAAACATCCGTCGATGAGATAATGGAGATAGTGGACGACACCAGGGATGTATGCATCACCGGAGGCGAGCCGATGCTCCAGAAAGACCTGCCGGAGCTGCTCGACAGGCTCCTGAAAGCAGGCAAGAAGATCGTGATCGAGACAAACGGTTCGGTGGATATCTCTGGGATACCGAAGGATGAGAACGTGATCGTCAGTCTTGATGTAAAGTGTCCGTCGTCAGGAATGTCCGGAAAGAACCTCCTCTCAAATCTGGAGCATATGGGAAAGAAAGATCAGTTGAAGTTCGTCATCGGCGATCAGGTGGACCTGAACTATGCGATACGTTTCATAAGGGAGAATCCGGTCGACACGAACATTATCTTCGGTGCGGTGGGCGGCATGGACCTGTTACCGATAGCCGAAGAAGTGGTCCACAGGAAGCTGGACGTGAGAGTGCTGCCTCAGCTTCATAAGATGATATGGGGAGACCGAAGGTCAGTTTGATCCTGCACGTTTCCTCAGTTCATACCTTCTTTTGAGATTTCCGATGCACTCTTCGACGGTGCCTTCTTCGTCATAAGCGACATGTATCCCCGCATTGTTGAGTATGTCGAGGCCGTGGGAGCCGATCCCTCCCGTAATGACCGCATCTACCCCCAATCCGGCTATCGCGCGGGCCACTTTCATCCCGGCGCCCTCCGAATCGGCATACTCGTTCTCCACTACCTGATAATCGAGTGTTTCTGTGTCTACTATCAGAAAGAACGGGGCATGGCCGAAATCATCCGCGACATAGGACTCAAGCGTATCTCCTTCCGCGATCACCCCGACCCTCACTTCTCCACCGTCCTTATGAGCTTGTCCGCTATCTCGTTGAACGCTGCCGCCGACCTGGAATCTGGTTCGGCGATGACCACGGGCATCCCGGCGTCTCCCGACCTCGCCACGCCGGGTTCCAAGGGAACGCGGCCCATGAACTGTATCTTGAGGTTCTCCGCGGTCCTCTCCCCGCCGCCGGATCCGAATATCTCCGTCAATTCGCCGCAGTGCGGGCACACGAACCCGCTCATGTTCTCAACGAGTCCCAGGACCGGCAGTTTTGTCTGGGCCGCGAAGGTAATGGACTTCCTGCTGTCAAGCAGCGCAACATCCTGAGGCGTCGTCACGATGACCACGCCGTCCGCCTTCGGTATGAGCTGGACGATCGAAAGGGCCTCGTCGCCGGTCCCCGGCGGCATATCGATTATCAGATAGTCGAGGTCTCCCCATTCCACATCTTCAATGAACTGCCTTATGGCACTTGCTTTCATGGGGCCTCTCCACATCACGGCCGAGTCCCTTTCCGGAAGCAGGAAGCCCATCGACATAATGCTGAGTGAAGGCGGGACCGATACTGGAACAAGTTTGTCTTTCTTTGCATAGAGTTTCTCGTCTTCGATACGGAACATCTTGGGGATGTTCGGACCGGTTATGTCAAGGTCCATCAGCCCCGTCTGGTATCCCTTCAACGAAAGGGCCTGAGCGATGTTCGAGGAGACGGTACTCTTTCCCACCCCTCCCTTTCCGCTCATGATGATGATCACATGTCTGATCCGGGAAAGGCTGTCGTGCAGCCGCGTATCTCTTTCAATATCCTCGCCGCTCATCATTGGTTTGGGCATTTGGCATTTCTCCGCATCACCGCATGGATAAGTTCTGATATAGGGTTATCGGAACAGATTTATCTTCCGAAAGACCATGGTGTC
>JAISPV010000071.1 GCA_031274665.1 Candidatus Methanoplasma sp.
CATCTACCTCAGGGCCGGATCGGACGAGGGGATCTTGGAGGAGGCCCCCGCGGCATACAAGGATGTTGACGAAGTGATCAGAGTGGTATGCGCCGCCGGCCTTACGGATAAAGTGGCAAAACTCACTCCTATCGGTGTGGTCAAAGGTTAAGAATTTTCTTTGAAGCTCTGAGGACGGCCTCCCTTTGCTCTTCGGGAGAAGCGATCAGCAGCGACCAGCCGAAGGTGTCCCTCGACTGCAGCGCTTTTGCGACCGGGGACAGCCGGGCCAGGGATTTGACCTTTCCTTCCGGATCGAGTATCGAGACGTCGGTCTTCCCTATATTCATGTTCGAAAGCAGTATCGACCTCGGCGGGATGTCGACGGTGACATCGGAGATGTCGACGCCGGCGCGGTCGGCTATCTCCCCTTCTAATTGTTTTCTTTTCCGATAAGCTGTGAATTCAGAAAGGTCGGACAGGAGGTCCTCGGACGCGTCCTCGCTGAATATCGTTATGACCTTTTTGTAAAGAACCCTGTTTCTAACGGACCTTGCTATCCTGGAGGGCGTTCCTCCTTCGTCGATGAGGCGGCCCATCAGCTCTGAATCATCCCAAAGATAGATCTCTCCCACATCGATCGACGATGCCTCTATCGACTTCATGAGCATCATCTTGATTATCCTGACCGTTCTGTGAAAATAAACGGAAGAATACATCAGGGACCTTGCGACCATCAGGCCTTCCGCCGCCGCCGTCCCTCCTTTCTCTATCACTATCCTGTCGTTATGGACCTTCATCGTCCCTATCAGTCTGTCAATGTCCACCTTTCCGTGGGTCACGCCGGTGTAGTGCGCATCCCTGACAAGATAGTCCATCTGGTCTGCGTCGACCGGCCCGTGTATTATCTGATGGATGAAGTCCTTTGACGAGAAATGCGCAATTTTCCGGCCACCGCTGAAAGCATCCATGCTCTCGTCCCTTGACGACGGATGCATTATCAGGTCGCACACTTTCTCCGACGAGATCCCGTTCTCCTCAAGGACCTCCGATATCGGCGGAATGTCCCCGAACACATCGTCGTCCCTTTTGTTACGGGTCCTTATCTCTCCTTTGATGAGCTTTCCGGCCGCCTCCATGTGGTCCATCCCTGTGATGGCCTCGACCACCTCTGCCATCGTGTGGGAGAAAGGAGTGTGGCAGATATCGTGCAGAAGCCCGGCCGCTCTTACGGCGAGAGCGTCTTCGTCGTATGCTCCGACAGAGTCGGCCATCCTGCCCGCCAGATGATAGGTGCCGAGAGAATGCTCAAACCTCGTGTGGTTCGCTCCCGGGAAGACCATACTTCCAAGGCCCAGCTGTTTCACCCCCCTCAGCCTCTGCATCTCGTGCCTGTCCATGATCGTCAGGAACGGCCCGTCCACCCTTATGCTGCCGTGGACCGGATCATATATTACTTTTGATATCTCCGACATGTTCACTTCTCTTTGTACGTTATCCTGCACTTGTCAATGTTCAGGCCGCTCGGGCTCAGTATCATAAGCCTGTCCGATACCTCGGTGAAGGCTCCGCTTATATCTCTCGCCACCTCCAGAAGACGTTTTGCCATCTCTCTTTTGACGGCGTCTCCTTCGGTGAACCTTGAGAAGTCCAGGACGAGGATGTTTCCGCGGTATGCCATGTCAGTCAGCGCTTTCAGGTCGCGGTATGATGTCGTCTCGACCACTTTTATCCCCGCGTCCGACTGTGCGTACGCCGGGGCGCTGTGGTCGTTCAGGTCGACGAACACCTTCTTATTTTCATTGGATTCTGTTTTCTTCCTGCCGAACATCTCTCACTCACCAGACTTCCATAGTTTATCCCCGACGTTGTGGATGCACCTGATCGCTTTGCCGGGCATCTTCTCTATAAGTTCCGCCCCGTTCCTTTCCGAAACGCCGACGGCGATCGGCACTTTGTTCTTGATATCCCTTATCCAGACGAGGTCCCCTGCGGATATCGACGGGTCCGCCTCTACGATACCTGGGCCCATGCAGTCCGCACCGTTCGTGATGAACGGCACCGCCCCCATGTCGACCGTGGCGTATCTCTTGAGCGGTCTGTATTTGATAATTCCCCTCACTGTCAGGAAAGGTACCCCTTCGTAGACCAGGCCCAGGATGTCGCCGCCGACGAACAGCAGGTCGAAGTCCGAGCTCTCGGCAAAGTCCACGGGGTCATCCTCAGTAAAAACAGGCACACCGAGCGCTTCTTCCAATTGGGCGGAGATGGCCTTGATCTCCTTATTCCTCATCCTCTTCCTTTTTCTGATCCTGATATCTGCCATGCTGGTATCGATATCTTCGTCTGTCTTCATAGTTTTTGTTAACGAAAGGGGCAGCATTTCATGTGATGCCTTTCGAGGCACTCTGTGTGACCATGGCGTAGCAAGCGTAGTTTTTATAAACCATATAAAAAAGAAATACCCTCCCTTGGAGGCGGCCGTTCCCTCTTTTTTAGGGTACACCCCCAGCCGAAGGGGAAGGAAGGCCCCGGGTCATGGCAAGGAGCTTTCAACTCAAACCAGGTCTGTGCATTGTATGAGCGCCCGTTTCGTCCTGCCGTCCGAGACATTCCGTCCGCGGTAAGGGGTTTGAGCGTGATGAACGAGGTTCAGCGCACCTCGATGGTCAGCATGTCTATCACGTCCTTTCTGGGTATGACATACTTTCCGTCCTCCCTGGGGGACATTGCTTTCCACTCTCCGCCGTCCCCGACCTTATAGGCCACGTTCCCGACGGCGCCCCCTTCGATTCTGAAGACGTACGACCTCTTCCTGCGGGCCTTGTCCTTTCCGATGATAGTGGCCGAGGACGCCACCTTCACGACCTCGTAGGTCTTGCGGTAGAGCAGGAAGAACAGGAAGAACAACGCGGCGAGCACAGCCAGCAACGCTATTATGATCATCTTTACCCAATCCATGCCGTCGTCCGCCTCCGCCGACGAGAGGTGCAGCTCTATGTACAGGGACGTTTGAATGTCCATGAGGGATATCTCCTCTGTATTGTACGTTCCCATGGGGGTCCTCCACTCCTTGAATTCATATCCACTCTCGGGGAATGCCTTCAAGATCAGGTAAGTAGACCTCTTCATCGGGACTGGTATTGTGTACGTAAAGGTGGCTCTTCCGTCCATGCTGTATTCGACATACCCGTCGCCTCCGATGATCCTCACCTCGAGTATCATCGCCGAGGATGCCCTCACGTCTATCAGGTGGTTCGCCATCACGTTGATGAACCTGTAGAGGCCAAGGTCGATCTGCTCCTGTGAAAGTGGGCTCCCGTCCACGAACACATCGGTAATGATGTATCCCGCGGCCGCGGAGAAACT
>JAISPV010000089.1 GCA_031274665.1 Candidatus Methanoplasma sp.
CGTTTCGTTCGACCGTGCGCCGTACGACGAGGTCTTGATGCATGGATGGGTACTCGATTCTAAAGGACAGAAGATGTCGAAGACCAAAAGCAACGTGATAGAACCGTTGGAGATAATAAACGAACTGGGAGCAGACTCTCTCCGGCTGTACCTGATAAAAGCGAACGCACCTTGGGAGGACACCGCATTCCAAAAGGACGGACCCAAGAACGCAAGAAAGACGCTCAATACTTATTGGAATGTCGTCAACTTTGCATCAACATACATGAACATCGATAACTACGACCCGTCTGCCCATACCCTCGACAGCGTACGCAAGAATCTGAGGGACGAAGACAGATGGATGCTCTCAAGGACCGAAAAGGTAAAGAAAGCCGTTACCCAGGGGCTTGAGTCGAGAGAACTTCACAAGGTCGCGAGGGCGCTTGAGGATTATATCATGGAGGACCTCTCCCGCTGGTACGTCCGCCTTGTAAGGGACAGGAGCTGGAGCGAAGGAAGTGAGGAATACGAAGATAAGATCGCATCATACTTCGTGCTTCATTACTCGATAATGAGCACCGCTCTGATGTTAGCGCCTCTCACTCCGCATATATCCGAAGAGGTGTACCGGCACATGGGAGGCACGAAACTCTCGGTGCACATGGAAGATTGGGTCGACTGCGACGACCCTCTCATCAGCGACGAACTGGAAAGGAGCATGTACCTGGTCCAGAACGTGATCGAGGTTATCGCGGCGGAGAGGGCCAAGATGGGAAGCAAACTCAGATGGCCGCTGAAGCAGATATTCATTGTGGGAGAAGAGGGCGTCAACGATTCGTTATCCGTCTTCGAAGATGTTCTGGCACAACAGGGGAACATCAAGAAGATCGTGTATTCTGCCCCCGATGGCGTCAAAGGCACGGAAGCCGTTGAATTCGACGGCGGAAGGATGATCATCGACTTCGACGTGACCCCGGAGATAGAGGCCGAAGGTTATGCAAGGGAACTCATCAGAAGGATACAGCAGATGAGGAAGGACATGAAGCTCAATGTCGAGCAGTACATCAACTGCGACGTCAACGCCGAACCTCGGATCGTCGAGCTCATCGGCACCTGGGCAGAACACATCTCGGCTGAGGTAAGAGCGAGAAAGCTCACTTTCACGGACAGCCCCGGAGGGGATGAGGTCAAGGCCTGGGACGTGATGGAAAAGAATATCGAGATCGGCATAAGCTTGGCGGAACAATAAAGGGGGCTTACGCCCTCATCCCAACTTTTTCAGCATCTCGTCCACTACTTGATACGTCAGCGGGACCACTGCGCTCTCGTTCTTCATCTCGCTGGGTTCGGTCCATTGGAATCCCGTGTTCTCTTTGTTGAGGACGGGTTCCTGATCCCCTGTCCTGAAGAGGAAGGGGTAGACCTCCCATATGATACCGTCCTCCCTGACGTACACCGGAGGAAGGCTCGCATCCGGTCTCGACACCCTGATCTGGGTCTCCTCCATTATCTCTCTCGTGGCAGCATTCTCCGCGAGTTCGCCCGCCTCGATCTTTCCTGCGACAAGGGACTTGGTCCCGGGGAACGACCTTGCATCCTCCGGGCGCTGTAACAGCAGTATCTTCCCCTTGTTGTTGAGAAGGGCGGACGATACCACTTTTATCATTTTTATCCCTTTGATCTCGACCGTTCCTTCATCGCCATCAACGATCACCTCGTCGTTCTCTGAAAGAAGGTCTATGTCGACCTTATCCACCATCGGTATCGAGGATATCACCGCCCCGGTGGTCACGATCGTCTCCGCCAAGCGGTTAACGACAGCGGCCGGTGCTTTGCCGTGGACCATGAGGTCGTACATCACGAACGAACCGACGGTGCTTCCCTTGCCTCCGGAGAAGACGAACACCTTTCCTGCGATATTGCCTCCCCCCTCGTTCAGATCGCCGGTGGAAGCATTCACGCCCCCGAGGAAACTGAATGTCCCTTTTTGTTTCAGGACCTTTGCCTCGACCCTTCCGGGGGATATCGCCCTGCCCTGAAGGATCATATCACCGCCTCCATCAGCTTCGAAATGTCCCTGCACGCTACTTTCTGGGAACAGAGGGTCGGAAGATAATTGCCTGCTTTTGCAGAATTGGTGCCTGTTCTTTTGAAGATCCCCTCTATCGGCGCGACCACCATGCATGTGTCTGCCAGCACCGGACCGAATTCCTCCATTATCCTCACTTCTTCGGCGCAATCCTCGCGCACCTTCGCGGATGTGCAGAACCAGATCTCGATGTCTTGGTTCTTCTTTTTCTTCCCTTTGAGGAAGGCGGCGATGTCCTTCATCTCTTTTGGACTGAGGTGAGGGCATCCCAGCGCGATCAGCTGGATGTCCTCTGCCGTGTTCAGTCTGTCATATGCCCCTTTGAGTTCCTTCTTTCCGATAAAGATTGTCTCCAGTCCGCTTGTGTCGAAGTTCCCCGCTTCGGGCGTCACTCCTTCGACGTGGTATAACGCGACCGAACCGGAGGCCGCCATTGCCGCGGACATCGTCTTTGCGTCATCAACGGTTGGCTCTATCCCTCTGAAATACGGTATCCCTCCGCCTATTTCCATGCCGACGGCCTGCCCGAGCATTGAATAACTGAATACCGAACCGTCGATCTCCGCTTCTATTATGACCGTAGGTCTTCGGTTCTCGTCAATGTGGAGTCCGTAATTCGCTGTCTTTCCAAGAATAGCTGCCGCGAGAGCCCCCGGACCGCCTTCTCTGTTGGTCCTTGCGCCGATGTATGAGTTGACGAAGGACAGCGCGGAAGACTCTGCCCAGGCGATGTGGTCTCCCAAAGAAGGCACATTGTCTCCGAGATAAGGGGTACACGAGCAGGTCGCCATGACGCCCATCCTTCCGTACAGATCGATTATCCTCAGCTGCTTCTCCGCAAATGCGGGAGAGATGTGCATCTCCTTCCATCTTTCCCTGTCCATTCCGACAGGGTTCAGAGTTGAAGGGACAGATACTCTCGCCCCACCCTTTACCATATCTTCCAGATACTTCAGGCCCCCGTCGCCGATGGTCTTGTAGGACGCCCCGGAAAGATGCGCCGAAGTGATGTCGATAAGGTCTTCTGCCCCGTATATCTTACCAAGTGCCACAACGAGTTCCATGGCCTTTCGGCAGCTCTCGCCTTCTTCCCCGGCGAGTATCCTCTCTTCGTCTCTGGTAAGATACATAACACCGTAATCTGACAAAGGCTAATCAACCTTTGTCCGGCACTATCAGGTGCCT
>JAISPV010000078.1 GCA_031274665.1 Candidatus Methanoplasma sp.
CAGAGGCGACGGGGAGGACACCCACCGTCCCGTCATGGGCGGGGGAGATGCTTCCGAGAAGTTTCGACCTTTCGATGGACGTCGCAGTGTTCAGGAAGGAGATGTCCCAGCACATCGACGGCGAGCCCGGCGACCTGATACCCGGGCTCAGTCGCGAATTCGATATCGACGAGGGCTCGGCAAGGAGTCTGGTATCATATTTCAAAGAACAGAAGGCCGTGACGGGCAGCATTCCGGATGTTGACAGGCTTGCCATCGAGGAGTACATAGACCCGTCCGGAAATCAGAGGATAATATTCCATTTCCCCTTCGGAAGAAGGGTCAACGACGCACTGTCGAGAGGATACGCCTACAGACTGTCGAACATGATAGGCTCCAACGTCTCCGTTACCATGTCGGACGATAACTTCATGATAGGCACCCCCAGAAAGGTCGACATCGAACAGATACCCGGGCTCCTTACATCAAAAGAATTGGACCCGATACTGAGAAAGGCGATAAAGGACTCGGAGATATTCAAGCTCAGGTTCAGACACACAGCGGCGCGCAGTTTCATGATACTTAGGAACTACCTCGGCCGCCCCATATCGGTGAACAGGCAGCAGGTCAGGTCGTCCTATCTGCTGGACATGCTGGGCAGCATGGAGAACGTCCCGGTCATCGAGGAGACGTACCGCGAGGTCCTCGAGGACGACATGGACATAAAGAACGCCGCAGGGGTCCTGGAAATGATAGAGAACGGGAAGATGGGCATCAGGGTGTTCCATTTCAGCGGCACCCCTTCCCCCTTCGCCCACTCCATCATATTGTCGGGATTCTCAGACATTGTATTGATGGAGGACAGGTCAGAACTGCTCAAGGAGCTTCACCGGAAGGTCCTGCACAGGGCGCTCGGCGACTCCGTCAAAGAGTTCGAGTTCGATGAAGACCATGTCATCCCGTACTTCAGACAGAAGATAGGGCGCGTGCTGTCAAAGAACGACATCGTCCCGTTGCTCATGAGGACCGGCCCGCTCCAGGCGATAAGGGAGAGGGGGCGCAACATCTATGCGTACTGCGACGAAGATAAGAAAGTGGTCGACGAATGGGTAAGGGAGCTGCTCAAAGAGGGAGCGATCGGAACGGTCTTCATGGACGAGCCGCACATCATGGCGAAGAGCGAAGTCCCGACATATGCGGCGGCCACCGCAAAAGAACGCGATCTGAACGAGATCGATCTTAAGGTGTTCGAGCAGGTGGGGGAAAGGACCGCCCTCAGCGACATCACCGCCGCTCTGGATATCAGCGAGGACGTGACCTTCAGATCGATGAGGAAACTGGAGTCGATGTACCTCGTCACAAGGTCGGACATCACCGCGAACAATAAGTGGTACTTCTCGAAGGCCGACCATCCCCAGCTTGACAAGAACAAATGTATGGATGAGATAGTCTTCAGGTATCTGGGCTGTTTTGCCCCTTCGACCATCCCTGAGGTGGCGTTCTCGCTCTCCATAACCGAGAAGGAGGCCCACACGGCGCTGGAATCGCTGGTAAACAGCGAAGAGGTGGCCAAGGGGCAGTTCCTGGTATCAGAGAACACACAGTACATGAAGACTCTCGACCGCATGAGGCTCAGGGCAGGCAAAGAGAACATTTTCGACTTCGACTCCGTCGAAGAATACAGAAGGACGAAAGGAGAGCAATTCGGCTGCATAGAGGATTATTTCAAGTTCTATGGCTCGGCGGGAAGCGAGATAGACGTCTTCAACAGGGTCAAAGACTTCAGACTCGAAGATTGGTACAGGATGAGGGAGTCCGAAAAGCTGCTTCTGGGAAGGTTCGTGAGAGGGAAGGTAAGATATGTGCTGTCGAAGGACGGTGACAGGCTCGCTTCCCTGAGGCCCTCTGAGATGACAGAGCAGGATGCCGAACTTCTTTCGGTCATCGAGAGAATGGGGCAGGCGACAATGAGGCAGCTGGTCGCCGTGACAGGCAGGGACAAGACAGAGGTCAAGGAATCGGTCCAGAGATTGGACCGTTCCCTGAAGATCGTCCGCGCTTTCAATGAAAGGGAGGACTGGGGGACCGAGAACACTTACAAACCGTACTATCCAAAAAGACCGGAAAAAGACCCCACCGAAGAGCTTGTCCGCGAGTGCATACTCTCGTATGGTCCGATACCGGCACAGGCGCTGCGTTTCCTGATAGGAGTAACATCCGAAGAAGCGGAGAGGTACGCGGCATCGGCGGGCGCGGCAACGATATTCGTCGGAAGCGGACAGAACCAGATGTACGTCATGCCCGAAGAGATACCCCTGATAACAAGGACAAGGAACAAAAAGGAAAAGATAGCCGTCAGGTCGCTGTACGACCCGGACCTGGGATCCAAATGGGCCGAACTGTCCGCAAGATACGGGGACAGATGGATATATCCCGCGACGAAGGGGAACAAGGTCATCGGCGCGTTGGAGATATGGGAGATGTCAGGGTGCATCGAGGTAAGGAGCATGGACATGGACTCGCCCGAACTTTTACAGGAAGTGCTTTCCGCTTTGGACCGCCTCATGGGATTCTTTAACATGAAGGGAGTGGAAATAGTAAGGATCAGGGAGATCCTGGGAAAGGACGCATCGGAACTGGATGCCGAGATGGCGAAGTGCCTGAAGGAGAACGGATACAGATATGTCAACGGGTTCTTCGCAAAAGGGAAATTCATAGACAGGACGATGTCGGACGAGGAGCATCTCAATTACATTTTCCAGAGGCAGAGGGTGTCCAGATCGTTCAAGTTCCACAATGTTGACGAAGCGGTGAAGGCAAGAGGATACATCAGGAACGACCAGGAAATG
>JAISPV010000110.1 GCA_031274665.1 Candidatus Methanoplasma sp.
GAGACACTCCGCAGAGGAAGATAAGGAGTGCGAACACACAGCAGAGCAGGGAATATGATTTTTCCGTTGCCCAAAAGGAGGGCTGACAAATGAACATCGATCCAAACGCAACGAAATACATGATAAAAGCAAAGATCACCGCCGACGGAGTCGTCGAGAAACCCGATGTGGTCGGGGCGATCTTCGGACAGACGGAAGGACTCTTGGGAGAGGACCTCGATCTCAGGGACCTTCAGAAGACAGGCAGAATAGGAAGAATAGAAGTAGAGGTCGTCTCGAAAGGAGGAAAATCCGAAGGGATAATATACGTCTCATCAAGCCTGGACCAGGTAGAGACTGTGATAATAGCGTCGTCGCTCGAGACCATCGACAGGGTGGGACCGTGCAAGGCGGGCATAAGGGTCCTCGGAATAGAGGACGTTCGGATAATAAAAAGAGAGAAAGTGGTCGAACGCGCGAAAGAACTTCTCAACGAAATGATAAGCCAGTCGAAAGGGTCCTCGGCCGACCTCACGCAGAGCATCAGACAGAGCATACAGGTAGAGGAGATCACAACATACGGAAAGGACAGATGTCCTGCCGGACCTGGCGTCAAGGATTCGGAATCGATAATCATCGTCGAAGGAAGGTCCGATGTCCTCAACCTCCTGAAAGCGGGCATCAAGAATGCAATTGCAGTCGAAGGGACCAACATCCCCAAAACAGTGCAGGACCTCTCCAGAGAGAAAGTGGCCACGGCGTTCGTGGACGGCGACAGAGGAGGAGAACTGATCCTGAGGGAACTTTTCCAGACATCCGAGATAGATTTCGTCGCCCGTGCGCCACGTGCACATGAGGTGGAGGAGCTCTCGACCAAACAATTGGTAAAGTGCCTGCGCAACAAGGTCCCCGGAGACCAGTACATGGAGATGAACGGTCTCACGGCGGAGGAGAAGGAGACCCCCCCGCCCGAGGATGAGGACAGGACGAGGAAGGTCCGCGACGACAGGAACAGGAAGGAACGCGGCGAGAAAAAGCCAAGACGCGACTTTGACGAAGCGGATAACGGCAGGAGAGGCCGCGAAAGGTTCAACAGCGACAACGTCGAGAGGTTCAGGAAAAAGGTCGACGAACCGGCGAGCGAAGAGCCTGCCGAAGAGGCTCAGGAAGAGGACGGCGAAGAGTCTGCTGACGAAAAACCGAGAAAAGGCCGTACCCAGCAATGGTCTGACGCATCAGCGGCAAACCGTGACAATCAGGACGAAAAGCCGAGAAAAGGCCGTGTTCCGAAACAGCAGGATAATGAGAAGTCCGCAAGGACGCTCCGCGGAAAGAAGGACAGGAACACAAAGACCCTTTCCACAGAACAGGAGGCATTCAGGGATATGCTGCTGGACATGTCTTCCACACACAACGCCAAACTCCTTGCGGAGGACAACTCCGTGATAAAGGAGATCGCCGTCAAGAACCTGGTCAACTCACTCAAAGAGGATTCGGACGAGATAGCGGTGATAGTATTCGACGGCGTGATATCGCAGAGGATACTGGACGTTTCTGTCGAAAAGGGCATCAAGACGATCGTCGGGACCCGTAAAGGCAATATAACCAAGATGCCGGCGGGGACCACAATCCTTACCAAAGAGGACCTCTATTAAGAGAAGATAAAATGAAAGACAGGAAAGCGGCGTGTTCGTGGGAAGATATCGGCGATATAAGGAGCACGGATGAGATACTCATCCCCTCCGATCCCCTGGACCGCGTGCTCGGTCAGGAGGAAGCGATATATCTGGCGAAGATCGCCGCGATACAGCGCAGACATCTTCTTCTCGTAGGCCCGCCGGGTACCGGGAAATCTATGATAGCCCGTGCCCTTTCGATGAACCTCCCGAAACCGAAACAGGAGATAAGGGTGGTCAGGAACCCGGAGAACCCCGAGAGGCCATTCCTTGAGATACTGGACGAGGGGCAGGTACAGGATGAGGATGACATACGCGCAGAGTCCGTGGGAAAGCTTCTGGAACCGCAGAGCGCGCCAAAGAACGTCTCCGAAAGGCTCGGCTATCTGTGCAAGAGCTGCGGGAAGTACTCGCATCCTGCCGACGTTAACTGTCCGTACTGTAATAAAAGTAAAATTGAAATAGGTCCGAACTCGAATCCTTTCGGAGACCTGCTCAGCGGGATGCTGGAAGCGGCGATGCCGCAGGGCGTGATACCCGGAAAGGAAAGGGTGAACACCACAAGGGTGCTCCCCGACGGGACCGAGGAGACAGTGGTCTTCGAACGTGCGGGCGACCATATCAGGAAACTTGACGACAAAGCTCTCCAAAAAAGGAACCAGCTGAACAAGAGGACCAATCAGAAGGTGCTTGTCAAACTCAACAGGAACCCGTTCGTCCTCGCTACAGGCGCGTCCGAGACGGAGTTGCTCGGAGATGTCAGGCACGACCCTTACGGCGGCCACGAGAAGCTCGGGACCCCCGCATACGAAAGGGTCACCGCCGGATCCATCCACGAAGCGCATGAAGGAGTACTGTTCATCGACGAGATATCCCACTTGGGTAACCTGCAGAGGTTCATACTGACCGCAATGCAGGAAAAGAAGTTCCCCATTGTCGGCCACAATCCCCAATCGGCGGGCGCGAGCGTCAAAGTGGATGATGTTCCGTGCGATTTCATTCTGGTGGCCGCATGCAACATACAGGACCTTGAGAACATCCTTTCCCCCCTGAGATCGAGGATGATCGGCGGAGGATACGAAGTGCTTGTCGACACGGCAATGCCCGACAATTCCCGCAACCGCGCAAAATATGCCCAGTTCGTCGCTCAGGAAGTGATGATGGACGGGCGCATCCCCCACGCCACATTAGACGCCGTCGAAGCGATAATTGCCGAGGGAAGGATCCGTGCGAAATCCGACAATCAGCTCAACGCTCTCACGCTCAGGCTGAGGGAGCTGGGGGGCCTTATCAGGGCGGCAGGCGACATCGCGGTGATGGAAAATGCACCGCTGATAACCGCCGATCTGATAAAAGAGGCAAGGAAGAGGTCCAGACCCGTTGAGGACCAGATCAGGGAAAGGTACGGTTCGTACATGAAAGGGATATCGAAGGACGTTTCCAGCGCACAGAAGGAAAAGTCTCAGTACTACTTTGAGAACGAGCACCTCGACGACCAGATGTTCAACTGAACAATGCAAACTTTTTTCAAATTCTTACTATTATGCGATATCATGACAGTCAGGACGGTCAACAAACTTGTCAGAGACAAGGTACCCGGCATGATACTTTTGAACGGCGAGACGCCAAACTTCAGGATCCTGGAAGACGAGGAGTTCCTTGATGCGCTTAACGAAAAACTGTTGGAAGAGGTCGATGAGTACATGGGGTCCAAGAGCCTGGAAGAGCTGGCGGACATTCTCCAGGTGATCTGCGCGATCGCTGATGTCCTCGGCGGCGGCTACAAAGAGATAGAGTACATCATGGACGAGAAGGCTATCGAGCGCGGACGTTTCGAAACGCACGTCTTCCTCGAATCCGTCAGCGACGCGAAGTGATCAGGAGTTCCCCCGCACGCTGCACATCATCCTTAAGGCGCAGCCGCCGTTGTTATAGAAACTCTCCAGACGTTCTGCCGGCAGGAATCCTCTTTTTCTGTAGAAAGAAACTACATCGGCATTCTCCTCTCTGACCTCCAGCTGTAAAATGCATATTCCTTCCATAGAGGCGCGGAACTTGAGTTCTTCCAGCAGCCTGCTCCCGGCACCCATTCTTCTGTATCTCTGTTCAACCGCGAGGAGCTGTACCGAAGCCTTGCCGGAGGCGAGCTTCGCTCCGGAAATGAATCCGGCGACATTCCCGAAAGCATTGACCGCGACCAGCTGCCCGGCCGGCCACGCGTTGATGAAGAGCAGGAATATCTCGCGTAAGTAAGTCTCTTCGAGCGACCCGCATGCGATCTCATACACCCTGTCGATATCGGCGGCGGTCATATGTCTTACGAACATCACCGGCGTATCGGGATCAGCGGTTAATACTCCTCCTCTTTATTACGATGCCGGCACCCCCGACTGCCATGAGGCACACCGCCGCAGCAGTCCAGATCGTACCGCCGTTCACGGGCGGCTCTTCATCGATAGCCACAAAGTATTCGCAGGAAGCCGTGTACACAGTACCGTTCATTGTTACGTTCACAGTGTGGAGACCCCTCGGGAGGCCCACGCAGACGATCCTGTTTATGTCCGATCCTCTCAGAAAGCCGTTGCCGAGCACATCCCAGGTGTATGAGGAATCCGCCGGGCCTGAGACTGTGAAAACATAGATCGGCCTGCCGTTCGAAAAAAGCACATCACACACTATCTCAAGGCCCGTTTCCGCAACCGTGTGCTTATTGACGCCCCAGTCAAGGATGAATAGTTCCGCAAAGAACGCCGTTACCTCAGGGGAGTCTATGACAACGGCGAGTTCCCTGTTGTTCGTGAAGGAATTCTCCGTCCAGTTCACAGAGCCTACCCACACAAGGTCGTCGATGATCAGGCCTTTGTTGTGAATGAGAGTGAACGATGCCCCGCCGTTCAAAGAAATGGCCTTGATATCCGTGGTGAAGTTTATCGTATTGATGAACGCATCATTCTTGCCGCCGTTCGCAGACGAGTCAAGGATGAACCTTGCATCGACCCCTCTTTCGGCGGCTGATGACATCCACCCCAGCGGAGAGTCGCCGCAGACGGTCCGGTAGGAGCTTCCAAGGTCCAGCTGCTGGGAATATACTCTGGTCTCCGAATCCCCGATCAGCTGCCTCAGGACGGGACCGGAGTTGTCGGGGGACAGCACGGGCATGACCCGGGCGTCGTATGCAGCTGTTTCCTGATATTCCGTTGTCCGGCCGTAGGTAAGAACGCCCGAGTACGGCTTCAGTCCCGGATAATGGTCCTGAAGAAGACCGACATCCCCATACCGCATATCCGTGTCATTGAGGAATATTCTCTTTACATATTCGGCAAATCCGCCGCTTTCGATCACAACACCCCAGCCGCGGTTGGTACAGCCAGGGCCAAGGTTGCCGGAGGTCCAATTCTCGGACGTGACGATGACCCGTTCCGAATCTATCACGGCGTATTTGTTATGGAGGAAAGAGAACCTTTTTTGATCGCCGTTTATCCCGTCGTTGATAAGATATACCTCGGCGCCGGCATCGACAAGGGACCTCATGAGCGTGAGTTCCGTGATGATATCGTATCCCACTACGTTCCCTTCCAGAAGAATGCACACCTTTACACCTTTCTCTGAGGAAAGATCACACAACAGGGCGACAAGCTGAATGCTTGTCAGGAGATAGATGGATATCAGCACCTCGTACCGGGCCTTCTCGATCTCTCTGAAGATCGGAGCACCATGCGACTCTGGGAAACTGAATGGTGTAACGGCCGCATCGAAATACAATTCCGCTTCAAAGACATCGTTCGCGGGGCCGGGCCTGGTGACGATCCAGTCTGCTTGGGAAAATGTGCCGAGGGAACTCACTCTCACCATGTATTTGTTCGACGGAAGGCGCACAGGGTCTCCGATCCAGCCCTCATCGGCCTGTTTGTTCCCGTAACAGACCGCGTCGACCAATACGCCGTCATGATACAGATAGACGTCATCGCCGGCGTCGGCAAGTCTGAAACTCCCTTTCTTTTGGATATGCTCGTCATCGATCGCGATCACATTGTCCCTTCCGGAGAACCAATCGTCCTCGGCGATGCTCCGGGCTATCGTCAGCCGTTCCCCCGGTTCGATGCGAATGTCTTTCACAAATGTGAGCGTCCCCTCTT
>JAISPV010000039.1 GCA_031274665.1 Candidatus Methanoplasma sp.
TCCGAATCCTGGTCGAAGGAACCTGCGGGAGAGATATGATCGGTGGTTATCGAGTCGCCCAGCATTGCGAGGCATCTCGCCCCTTTTATGCTCTTTATCTCCGGCTCGTCGAACAGCTCATCGAAGAACGGCGGGTTCCTGATGTATGTCGAATCCTCATCCCAGCCGAACAGCGGAGAGTCTGTGCTCTCGATACCGTTCCATCTTTTCGATCCCTTGAAAATATCCTTGTACTGCGATGAGAAGGTCTCGTTCGTTACGTACTTGTCGGTGAGCCTCCTGATCTCCTCGTCGGCAGGCCAGATGTCCCTGAGGTAGATGTCCTTTCCCTTCACGGAGGCGATGGGTTCCTTCTCCATGTCGATATCGACGCGGCCGGCAATGGCGAACGCCACTACCAGCGGGGGAGAAGCAAGATAGTTCGCTTTCACCAGCGGGTGTATCCTTCCCTCGAAGTTCCTGTTGCTTGAGGCTATCGCCGCGGCGACCAGATCGTTCGATGTTATCTCTTTGCTTACCTCGTCTGAAAGCGGCCCGCTGTTCCCTATGCATGTCATACAGCCATATCCGCAGCATTGGAACCCCATCGCATCAAGATGGGGCTGCAGCCCCGAGTTCTTGAGATATTCCGTGACCGCTTTGGAACCCGGGGCAAGCGACGTTTTGACGTATCTTTTTGGTCTCAGCCCCAGCTCGTCCGCTTTCTTCGCCACCAGCCCGGCGGCGATCATCACCGATGGGTTGGCGGTGTTGGTACATGAGGTGATGGATGCGATCACTAATGAACCGTCGCCCATCTTCTCTCCGGACGGCACCCTCTGCTGTTCGATCTCGAATTCTTTTAAGGCCTCTGAGAACACATTTTTCATTTCGTTGAGGGCTATGCGGTCCTGCGGCCTTTTGTATCCGGCCAAGCAAGGCCTCACGGCCGAGAGGTCCAGTTCCAGGTTGTCTGTGTATTCCGGCTCTCCCTCATACCAGAGCGTCTGCTCTTTGGCGTATTTTTCAACGGCGTCGATGTGTTTCGGATCCCTGCCTGTGAGCCTTAGATACTCTATGGTCTTGCCGTCTATCGGACAGTATCCCATCGTCGCACCGTACTCCGGCGCCATATTGGCTATTGTCGATCGGTCGGCGAGGCAGAGGTTCTGATAGCCCGGACCATAGAACTCTACGAACTTTCCGACGACCTTCTTTTTCCTCAGCATCTGCACTACCGTAAGGACAAGGTCGGTGGCGTTGACGCCGGGGGAAAGTTCGTTGGTCAGCCTGAAACCGACTACCTCCGGAATGTCCATGTAGCTTGGCTGTCCTACCATCACCGCCTCGGCCTCTATCCCTCCTACGCCCCACCCCGCCACTCCGAGCCCGTTTATCTGCGTCGTGTGGGAATCCGTACCGAAACACGAATCGGGGTATGCTGTCAGGACGCCTTTTTCCTCTTTCACATGGATCAGCGGGGAAAGATACTCAAGGTTCACCTGATGGCAAATCCCGTTCCCGGGCGGGACCGCCCTGAAGTTGCCGAAAGCCTTCTGCGCCCATTTGAAAAGCGCATATCTCTCGCTGTTCCTACGGAACTCGAGGTCCTCGTTCTTATCCTGAGCGTCTGCACAGCCTGCGAAATCGGTCTGTATGGAGTGGTCGATGACCAGGTCTACCGGCACAAGCGGGTTTATCGATCTCGGGTCCTTTCCCATAATGGAGACGGCTTCCCTCATTGACGCAAGATCGGCCACGGCCGCACCGCCTGTGAGGTCCTGAAGCAACACTCTCGCAGGCATCCACGGTATGTCGTGTTCTTCCGTCCCTTTGGGATCCCATGACGCGATCGCCCTTACGTCTTCGTCGGTGATCACTTCTCCGTCCCTGTTCCTGAGCATCGACTCGACAATGACCTTGATTGAATACGGCATCCTCTTCAGATCCTTGATCACGCCCTGTTTCTCCAGCTCTCTGAGGCTGTAGAACGCTACCTCTCCCTCGTCCGTCTTCAACCTCTTGGTGCAGCTGCCGATATCTGTCATTGTTTTCACTATATTCGCTAACAAAAATAAGATATATCAAGTTTGACCAGATGCGGATGCGGCCTTTCGGAAAGGGATGATCTCAATCCCATTCTTCGAAAAGTCTCGCTATGCCTTCTTTTGCGCATGACCAGCACGGGACGCCGCCTGTCAGTACGGCTACTTGGATGGCCTCGATGATCTCCTCTTTCGTTGCGCCGTAGTTCTTGGCGACCTTTGCCTGCGGGTATACGCAGTCCTCGCACATCCTTACCGTCACGCACGCAAGCGCAATCAGTCTTTTCGTCTTCTTGTCCAGTGCTTTGTCTTCGGTCATGAACCTGTCCATCACGTGGAGGTTCTCCAAGAATCCGGGATTAAGGTCCTTTATCTTTTTCAGCGTATCGGGCGCGAACCCTCCCATATCATCACACATAGCACAATAATGTTTTTCGGGGTCTTTGCATGACATATTGTTAACATCCTTTCATGCGTTAATATAATTGTCTTTCGTATCTCGAAAGGACCTTTTTCTTCTGAGCTGCGGCAATTGCATACAAGATGGTCTCGGACCCGTTCGTATCTGTTAATAACTCCTATGAGGATTGTACACTATGCATGCCCTGATACAGCGCAGTCTCGAAAGCAGGCTTAACCAGCTTCAGCAGAAGATACTCAGCGAAGGACTGCCGGTCCTGATCGTGTTCGAAGGGAACAGCGGAAGGGTGATCGGCCGGGTGAACAGCGAACTGATAAGATGTCTTGAGCCGAGAGGAGTGATCTATAACCACTTCGATCCGGCTGACGCCGGCGGTCCGAGGTCCATCCTGGAGTTCCTTCAGAACACACCGGGAAAGGGGCAGATAGGACTGTGCGACCGGTCCTGGTATTCCTCGATCATAGAAAGATACCACGGGGGCGGGAGGAACAAAGAACTTGACCGACTGCTTGACATGGGCAACGATTTCGAAAAGTATCTTGCGCTCAACGGCGTTCTTCTGATCAAAATACTCCTTATGGCCGACGGGTCCGCCGCAGATGAGTACGGCCCCGTGACGGAAAAGACATCGTTCCTCTCGGCGGACCACATCGACCCGGAAAGATACAGCGAAGCGATGTTCGACCGCATCCTCAAAAGAACGGATACGGAACACGCGCCGTGGGATACCGTAACGGCGGGGGACATCAGGAGGACGGTCCCGGAAACGACCGAGACCATTGTAAAACGGATAGAGGACAGGCTGAGTTCGGAACCTCCGGCCTATGTTCCGCCGGAGATCAGGGAGAGTTATCCGAACCCGCGCAGGGAATTTTTGTTCGACGAGGAGTGCGCCCCGTACGAAGAGGTCATGAACGAACTGTCCGAAAGACTGGGAGAGCTGCAGTCGGCCCTTTCCGTAAGCGATCGTTCTTTGGTGATCTGTTTCGAAGGATGGGATGCGGCGGGAAAGGGTTCGTGCATAAAGCATCTCTGCCATGCGCTCAACCCCAAGGGCTATAAGGTTATCCAGATCAGAGCTCCGACGGAAGAGGAGACGAAACACACCTACTTGTGGAGGTTCATCGGAGGCATCCCCGCCAAAGGCCGCATCACGGTCTTTGACCGGTCATGGTACGGAAGGATGATGGTGGAACCAATCGAAGGCTTCTGCACGGAAGAAGAATACAGAAGATCACCGTTCGAGATCAATACCTTCGAGAAGATCATGGTCGGCAGCGGCATCATCCTTTTGAAGTTCTGGTTGGACATCACGCCGGACGAACAATTGGCGAGATTCATGAAGAGGACCAAGGACCCATTGAAACAGTGGAAGATGACCGACGAGGACTGGCGCAACCGCTCCAAATGGAACGAGTACGAAGCGCACGTGGACGTCATGATGGGATCGACCAACACAGACCGCGCTCCCTGGACGGTGATCGGGTCAGACAGCAAGAGATACGCAAGGGTCAAGGTCCTCAAAACGGTCGTGGAAACTTTGGAGAAAGAACTGAACATCTGACCTTTGTTCGTCAATTGCCGTTACATATATTCGACATTATTAAATATTGCCACTCGATGTTTGACCAATGGTAGATGAGTTCAAGGAGAAGATAGCGGGGGAGATCACCCTGTCGTCCGAACCGGGGAAGGCGATCCGCAAATGGAGGGAAGAATTCAAACTATCCCAGCATCAGCTTGCGGATGCCATGGGCATCTCCCACTCCGTGATAAGCGATTACGAGTCCGGGCGCAGAAAATCGCCCGGTGTCAACGTTATCCGGAAGATGGTGAACGCCCTCATAAAACTTGATGCGGAGAACGGTTCTCCTGTGGCCTCACGTTACTTACCCAATTTGAAACTTGAGTGCATCATTGCCATGGATGAATTTTCGGAAGGCATAGATGAACAAAAGTTCATTGAAGCGGTCAGCGGGAAAAACCTGAACACAGAGAAGATGCCTGCAAAGAGGGTCTACGGATATACGATAGTGGACTCCCTGAAGGCGATCCTCAGCCTGGGTTCGGAAGATTATCTGAAGATATACGGATGGAGTATCGAAAGAGCTTTGATATTCACAAACGTGCACTTCGGACGCTCACCGATGGTCGCAATAAGGGCTCACCCCCTCACGCCTGCGATGGTCGTGTACCAGCAGCCGGAGAAAACTGACCCGCTCGCTATCAAGCTGGCAAAGCTCGAGGGCATCCCGCTGGTAGTGACCAATCTCAGCGTGAACGAGATAGTAGAAAGAATGAACAACCTGAAGGAAGGGAAATAAATGGATGTAGGAATTGTAAGCTACGGCGCGTACAGCCCCCGTTACAGGATCAAACCCGAGGAGATCGGGAGGATCTGGGGAGTGGACGGCAAAGGAATGGGGAAGGGGCTGATGATCTATCAGAAGTCTGTTCCCGGAGTCGACGAGGACGTTATAACAATATCAACAGAGGCCGCAAGGTACATGATGGCAAGGGTCCCGGGTGTCAACCCGAAGGACATCGGCGCATTGTATGTGGGTTCGGAATCGCACCCGTATGCGGTTAAGCCGACCGGGACGATCGTCTCTGAGGCTATCGAAGCGACACCTAATTTGACGGTCGCGGACCTGGAATTCGCATGCAAGGCCGGGACAGCGGGAATGCAGATGTGCATGGGGATGGTCGCGTCCGGAATGATAAAATACGGAGTGGCGATCGGCGCGGACACAGCCCAGGGAGCGCCTGGAGATGCATTGGAGTTTTCCGCATCCGCCGGAGGGGCCGCCTTCCTGATCGGAAGCGAGAAGGTCATCGCCAAGATCAACAAGACACTCAGTTTCACAACGGACACCCCCGACTTCTGGAGAAGAGAAGGTCAGCCGTACCCGCTCCACGGAGGAAGGTTCACCGGTGACCCGGCGTACTTCAAGCACATTACATCCGCGGCAAAGATGCTCCTTGCCGAGATGGGGACAACACCTCAGGATTACAAATACGCCATTTTCCACCAGCCGAACGGAAAGTTCCCGACGAGGGTCGCGGGAATGGTCGGTTTCACCCCGGAGCAGATCGAGGCCGGACTGCTGACGCCCAACATCGGCAACACGTACAGCGGGTCCGTCCCGTTGGGATTGTCGGCAGTTCTGGACAAAGCGGTGCCCGGAGACAGGATCTTCGTCACGTCGTACGGTTCCGGAGCAGGGAGCGACGCCTTTGACATAACTGTCACAGACGAAATAAAGAACTATCAGAGGAACAACGCCCCGACCGTCGAGAAGGTCATGGCCAACCCCGTCTACGTGGACTATGGATTGTACACGAAATACAGGGGAATGATCGTTATGCCGGAGTGATATAAATGAGAGATGTAGCAATAATCGGAGTAGGCGCAACAAAGTTCGGCGAACTTTGGGACAGGTCACTCAGAAGCATAAGCATAGAAGCGGGAATGAAAGCAATAGAGGACGCCAAACTCTCCGGCAGCGAGATAGACGGCCTGTTCATAGGGAA
>JAISPV010000125.1 GCA_031274665.1 Candidatus Methanoplasma sp.
CATCGAATGTCCCTTTGAAGGCCCCGTTGGTTCCCCCTATCGGTGTAAAGTTGCCGTTACTGCTGAACCGTATGTTGTTGATCTTAACGCCATCTCCCGTGGTGTCTATCATTGTGGAATATGCGAAAGGTGTGGTCCCGACCCTTCCGCTTACTATTAGAGCATATTCGCCCTGAGGAATGGTTGCCAGGGTCACTGTGTTGGTATCCGTGGAAAAGGTATACAAACTCCCTATCCATGCATAAACCAAAGAAACGCTTCCGCTGTGCGGTGTAAGGGTTATTGCCAGATCGGTCCCGGTCACCGTCGCCGTGATATCTATGTCCACGCCGCCGTTGATGTCAATACCGGTAAAGTCTATGTCATTGGTGAGATAATATTTCCCATTAAGAGGATATGCAGTAGTACCTATGCGCGCAAGCTCCTGGGGTGTTGATATCGGGATGTATCCGGTGAAATCCGCACCTTGGACCCCTCCGCGTTCATGCTCGATGCTATTCGATGTGACAACTCCGAAAGATACCGCCAGGAACATCGTGACCGCAAATACAGCCAAAAAAGGAAATTTCTTTTTCATTGCCCCACCTGTTCTTTGTTCGAAACGGTCCGTATTATACGGGGCGATGCAGGCGCTGCCCGGGAGGTCCCCTTCGGGATAGACGATACCGCTTCGAGGATGCCCTCGCGGCGAAAGAAATTGCTCGGTTCTTGTTCAGAAATATGTAAACGACTTTTTAAGCGAGTTGAGTTGTGTCTCCTCCAGATCGAAGATAGGAGGTCCGGCGCGCGGTCCTTTGAACGTTTATCCCTTTCCATTTTTACATGCCCCCTCTTTCATGAATGCTGCCGCTGTGGTCCGGCGCGGGACGTTATATAAAAATATAGTTTTTGTAGGTATATATACGCACCCGTATAGACTCTGAAAAATATATCACAATAGATTGAAAAATATAGATAACACGTTCTTTCCGCAATGTTGATATTATCGGATGATCCGTATCGCTGTACCCGATCCCCTTTTATCCTAAAGTTAATAAAAAACATCACAATTCAGAATCATGGCATTGGACCCGAGATACAAGGCGGTCGGTTTCGACATGGACGGCACGTTCATGAAGACAAAGATCGACTATACAAAATTAGCCAATGCGGTCTATGACGAGTTGATCGAGACAGGGGTTCCTGATTCTGCGATAGTAAGGACGAACGGAGCAAGAAGGGAGCTGGAAAGCGGTTTGAACTGGCTTAACAGGAACGGAAGGGAGGGGGACGCTCTGCGCGTATACGAACGCGTCTCCGGCCGTTCGACGACGATAGAGATGGAATATGCGGACATATCCAGACCTTTCGAGGGTGCGGCAGAGGCCGTCACAGCTCTCCGCAGCAGGGGGTACAAGACCGGTATCCTGACAAGGGGCGGACATTCGTATGCCGAATACATACTCAGGAAGAACGGCGTGCTCGGCCTCTTCGATGCGATCGTGGCAAGAGACGATTACCCAGACGAAGAGTCGAAACCTTCTCCTAAAGCGATGATCAACCTCGGAAATGCTCTCGGAGTGGGGGCTGAAGAGATACTTTTCCTCGGAGACCACAAAGTGGACTGGCTTACCGCCAGGGACTCCGGGGCAGGATTCTACGGCGTGCTTACCGGCGGGTATTCTCTTGAGGACTGGAAAAATACTGGCCGGGATATATCTGTCATCGGAGGCGTCGCGTCGCTCCTCAAAATGATGGAATAAAGGAATTTCTGAAAAGGTTTATTCGGTACCGTCGCCCAGCTTGTGGGTCCTGTCCATCTCTTTACGGTGTTCGAGCTGGTTGTATCTGAACCTCTTCTTGTTGTCGGCGAAGGTTGTGTTGGCAGGCAGGAGTTTCTTGACGGTCTGCATCATCATACTGCCGACCCCCATGAGCTGCTTGCTCATCTTTATGCCGAACCTTGTGGTGCCGCATACGAGGTGTCCGGGGTTGATCACATCGCGCGGGTCAAGCTGGGTCTTCATCTTTCTCATGTATGCGACCGTGGCGGCATCGTGCACGTTGTCAAGGTTCCATGCGAAGAACACGCCGAACCCGGTCGTCCTCCCCCCGTACCTGACCGCCCTGTCGCCGAGATAGAAATTGAATGCGAACGCCGTCATTCCCAACATGGATTCGTCATCCTTGAAGTAATAAGGCATGAACAGGGATGTGTTGCGGTCCACGACCACTCCGATCACGCCGCCCGCTTCCATCTTCATCTTCTTGAACCCATCATAACACTCGTCTGTGAACGGACCCCACTGCGAGACCGGGACTATGACCTCTGCGGGGATCTCTCCCACGCCGACCCTTCTCGCCCTGAACTCATAGCATCTCTCTTCCCATTCGTGCTCTGCGATCGCATCATCGATCCTCACCCCTCCGAGCTCTGACGCGATGGCATCCAGCTCGGCAACGTCGCGGTCGACGAAGGCCTTGTCACCCTGCAGTGTCAGAAGCAGGAGGTTCTTTACGTCGGGTGCATGCACGCCCGCTTTTCTTTGGTTGGCAAAGTGAAGTTCGTCCGAGAAGGCCACATGCAGCGGTTTTATGCTGGGGTGGTTCGCTATCTTTTGGATCGTCTCATGCATGTCTTTCAGATCCTGGTAGAGGTATGCTGTGGGCTTGATGACCCCCATCGGATATATCCTGAAAGTGACCGTCCCGAAGACACACAGCGTCCCCTCGGAACCCGAGAATACTTGATTCAGGTTGTACCGCTCTTTGTACGTGCCGATGTGATTGTTACCGGTCTCAAGGATCGTTCCGTCTGAAAGGACCACCTCCATGTTTAGGATATTGTCCTTTGCCGCACCGTATTTGTATGAACCTATTCCCATTCCGTTCGTGGCGATCCACGCTCCGATCGTTGCCGACGGGAAACTTGAAGGGTACGAGCCGATGATGTATCCTTTCTTCATGCATTTCTCAAGGAGCCCTTTCCATGTACATCCGGCCCCTGCTTTCACATAGAGTTCTTCTTTGTTGATCTCGATGACCTTGTTCATCTTTGATGAGAGGTCTACCACGATCCCCGCGTTGGTGGGCATGCATCCGCCCAACCCCCATGAGGAGTTGCCTCTCGGGACTATCGGTATTCCGCTTTTGTGAGCGATCTTTACCACTTCTGATATTTGTTTCACTGATGACGGCCTGACGACCACATCCGGGATGTTCTTGAACGCTATTCCCGCCTCTTTGGGCAGCGGTGCCATGTCTTTGCTGTAGAGCAGCCGATCCACCCCGTTCGTTGTGACGTTGCTTTTTCCCACCGCGCCCTCCAGCGCGGTGATGATCTCGGGGGTGACCTCTCTTTTGAGGTTCTTTTTTTCTTCTTCCGCCAGCGAGGACGGGTCCCATTTGACTGGATCGATATCGAGGGCCCTTCCTCCGAACTTTGCGGCTTTCCCGGCGAGGGAATCATTGCTGTCGTTCGTTGATATGATGAAAGCGGTACTGCTGTCGGCGATCGTGCCGTATGCCTGCTCGCCGCATGCCGTAACGATGTCCTTCCAGTTCTTTACCGGGACTATTGCCCTGGCCTTGTTTGCGGACTTGGGGCTGCATATCGCTTTTCAGACCTTGCGTGATTCCTCTCTCTCGATCTTGACCGCCTGGACCTGTTCCATGATCGCATCCGTCGACTTTTCTTCCAGATCGACCGAGCCTTCGGCACCGTCAAATACGACTGCGATGGTCTTGTTCTTGCCGCACCAGGCTATATTGCGGGGCTTTATGCTGGGGTGCTGAACGATCTTTGTGATCGCTTCCTGCATTTTTTCTACTGCTGTGAATTGGTATGCGGAGAGTCTGTTGACGCCTTTGGGGACCAGCTTGAGCGTGGCTTCAGTCACTATTCCGAGCGTTCCTTCCGATCCGGAGAACAGCTGCGTGAGATTGTACCCCGACATATAATAGCCGATGTCGTCGTATCCCGTCTCTATCACGGATGCGTCTTCGGCCACTGCCTGGATATTGATCACATTGCCCTTTGAGCTGCTGTATTTGAATGAGCCGTAACCTATTTCGTTGGTCACTACCCATGATCCTACTGTGGAGGACCTGTCGAACGGATATGATCCCAGAGAGAATCCTTCTTTTGAACATGCCTCTGCCAGAGCTTTGAACGTGCATCCCGCTCCTACCCTCACCGACATCGAGACCGCATCTATTTTTATTATCTGGCTGATCTTCGACAGGTCGACGAACACTCCTCCTTCGGCGCCTTTTGTTCCGTCTATCGCCCAAGAGGGGTTGTTGCTGGAGACCACCTTGACGTTATACTTTTTCGCAATAGTGACCACCTTGGAGATGTCCTCTGCGTTCTTCGGCGTGACGCGTGCTCCCGTACCCTCGCACCCGCAACCGCTTGTTGTGACACTCTCGCTTCCGATCGCCGCTTTGATTGTATCGACAACAATCGCGATCGCTTCCGGTCTGTTCT
>JAISPV010000099.1 GCA_031274665.1 Candidatus Methanoplasma sp.
TCTGTCGCATGCTGCCGCATTGGTCATGTATGAATTGTTCCAGACAGGAATTGTCACAAGAAGGGCGGAACCCGCCGGGAGGAAAGAGAAGGAATACATGTTCGATTTCTTCGACGACCTCATGGACGCCATAGATTATCCCGAACACAGAAGGGACGATACTTCGGTCATGTTCAGGCGCATGATGGGCCGTTCGATCCCCACCAAGTATGAATATAACACCATCATGGGGATATTCGGCGATGCCTCGAAGATAATAAAGAACGGTAAGAAATGGGAATGAACAGTAATATCCCGTGCTCTTCTCTCCCTTTGCCGGTCACGATCTCGGGTATTATCCCGGTCCTGTTCCCTATCATTTCGGAAATTGCCTCCATATCCGCTCTGCCCATCTCTGCGTCCGATGTCGCGATCATCTTCCCATAATTCGGGTCGGCGTCGAAAAGATATTCGCCCATCGCCGACTCTGCGGCTTTGACCGGATCGTTCGATGCCCGGTATGCGATCGTATACACTTTCTCGCTAAGAGTGCTGAAGAACGGGCCGTCGAGCATACCGGATATCCTGACGATCGCTTCTTTCATCATCTCGTCCGCCATGGATACGGCCTCGCTTATCGGCAGCGAACCGCCGCCTCTCGACGGCACCTTTCCGATATCGAACAGGATCGTCCTGTCGGATAATTGGATTATTTTCCTCATTTGTTTCAGTGCGGTCTCTCTCCGCAGCGTCTCAAAAGGCATGGGTATGCTCACGACGGATATCATCTTCGCATTCGTTCTTCTGGCGCACTCCTCGATGATGGGAATGGTACCGGACCCGGTCCCTCCGCCCAGCCCCGCGGTGACGATAATGTTGGAGTACCCGGACACTGCCCTGCATATGTCGTCTTTGTAGTCATATGCCAGCGCCCAACCGAGGTCCTGATCCCCTCTGCACCCGTCCACGTTACCGTCCGCCATGGATATGGTGGAGCCGTGATCGCCCGTGTTGATGGTCACCACAGGGATCCTCAGTTCGGGGGGTATCCTGGACACAGTATTCTGACCTGCGCCTCCGGAACCGATGACCAGTGTCCTTCCGGCCAAATCATTCCTCCGGATCCATCCTCGACCTGACATAATCTTTGACGGCTTTCCTGACCGCCTCGTCCATGGGCATGTGGTCGCCGTCTGAAAAAAGCGATTCCATGTTGACGGGTTTCTCTCTGGTATGCTCGTTCAGGATCTTCGATATCTCCTTCGTAGTGAACTTGGACTCGATCATCTTTTTTATAGCATCAGCTACGCTCTCTGACAGACTGTCGTATTCTCCCCTGTCGACAAGCGCCTGGAGAACTATTATCTGATCCGGTGCGAGCCTTACAATGATCTTTTCGGTCGGGTCCATTAGTATTGCAGCATACAAAAGCAAACATAAAGATGTTGTGTAAAAGGTTTGATCTTGTCAAGATAAACTTCCCGTTCATCCGAACAGAGCGCTGAGACCAGCTGCTGCGTCCTCTTCGCTGACTGCTTCTTCCTCGGGCTCCTCTGCTGCGGCGGGTGCTGCGGCGGGTGCTCCTTTGGCGGGTGCTGCTGCTGCAGCTGCGGGTGCTGCTGCGGGTGCTGCTGCGACGGCGGCCGATGCGATGGCCCCCTTTATGTCGACTCCCTCGAGTGAAGCGATCAGTGCTTTGACCTTAGCTGCGTCGACCTCTACTCCAGCTGCTTTAAGGATGGATGTGACTCCTTCCTCGGTTATGTTTTTGCCAGCAGAGTAAAGCACCATTGCACTGTAAATATACTCCATTTTTTCAACTCCTTTTAGCCGAATAGTGCGCTCAGGCCAGCTGCTGCGTCCTCTTCGCTGACCTGTTCTTCTTCTTCCTCTTCAACTTTCTGCTCCGGTTTTACGGATTCCGCCACAGGTTTGACCGATACCGCCGCTGCCGCTGTATTCAGCCTGGCGGCGATGGCGTCGTTCTTGTATCCTGACGCGGAAGCTATGGCAAGCATCTGATTGTCTGCCTTCGCAAGAAGTATCTTGATATTCTCTTTGGTCGGTATCGCGGCCGATATCGAAAGGCCCATTGCCTCTCTGAACGCTTTCGCGACGAGCGGTACGATCGTATCCTTTGTAGTGTATGCGATCCCGATCGCCAATGCGCGGGCGTTGTATGCGGCCGTAGCGAACATTGTCGAATAGTAATCATCCGGTATCGCAAGTACGTCCCTTTTGAAGACGGCCCCGTTCTCATAAACGGACCTCAGATCCATCCCCACTATCATGGGGAGGATGTTCAGTTTGGGAAGCATTGCGGCGACGTTGGCCGGGACGGGTTCCCCCATCTTCACCAATGTCGTATCCTTTCTGACTGCTATCTTTCCGGCCTCTACTGCGGCCGGAATGCCTATTTTTTGAAGTTCACCGATGATCGGACCCGGACCGAACGGGGTCGGTCCCTTCGGGACGATAATGTCCATGGGCGCCAGTTGTCCCGGTTTAGCGGGGGCGGGCGTCTTCGTCGCCTCAAGCCTCTTATAGAGCTTGAACGGGTTGATGTCCGTTGCGACTATGGCGCACTGGCCGTGCACAGAGTCCTTCAGCACCTCGATGCCCGGTCTCTGTTTCGCAGCCTCTTCAAGCGCCAAGACCATAAGGTTGTTCTTGGTCATCTTGAGTTTGGCGTGCTCACGAAGTCCGGCCCTCATGGCCTGGATCTGCTGCCCGGGGATACCGTGCATGTCGACGATCGCGACAACAGGGTTCTCCATTATGTCCTTGACGATCTCGCTCACCATGTCCTTCTTCCAAGTTGCGACGTGTGCCATCTTAGACCTCCTTACAATATCCTCTCCGCAGGTCCCATGGATGTCTTGACATATGCGGACGCTACGTTCGCTATGCCTTTCTCCAGTTTCAGCGACACACGCTTCAAGATCACTTCGATGTTATCGGCGATCTCTTCGGCGGGCATGTTCACTGTCCCCACGGGTACATGGAAGGTCTTCCTGTCTTTCGTTCTGACGGTCACAGACTTGCGGAGGTTGTCTACCATTCCTGTGGGATCCGCTCCCGGCGGTATGGGCTTAGGCATCTTTCCGCGGGGACCGAGAACGGTACCGAGCCTCTTACCGATGACCGCCATGAGCGGGGCCTCGGCGATGAAGTAATCGGTGCTGTTCGCGATCTTCTTTGCCTGTTTCTTGTCGTCTGCGATCGTTCCAAGCTCGTCTGGAGTGATCACAAGATCGGCTACGTCCTTGGCTTTCAAGGCTAGTTCGCCACCACCAATCACACAGATCTTGATCCTCTTGCCGCGGCCGTTCGGAAGGATTATGTCCTCCTGAATACGGTTCTTCGGTATCGAAAGATCAACGTCTTTTAGATTGATGGCCAACTCAACCGTTTCAGTAAAATTGCGCTTCTTTGCACTTTCCAGTGCTTTCTGCACAGCCATTACGGTTGGTTTTTCTGCCAATTCAATTCCTCCTCGTAGTGCATGCGAGCCCTGGGGCTCTCCTACAAGCAGGCCTGCTATTATATTGCCCTATATAAGGTTTAAGGGCAGGGTCGGCCTAATTTCCGTTTTTCCCCTATGTCAGGCATTCTCATAACAACATCAGTTTTTGTGTCTCATTTCATCTATGAGGGCGCCGATATTAGAGCCTACTTCGTTTTTGATACATTTTATTTCACAACAGAATCTCTTCTCATTCTTTATTGCGTTGTCCACCCTGTGCATGAAACAGTCAAAATCCAGATCGTCTTTACGATACCCGCTATTCGCCGGATATGACCTCAGTATTCCATCAAGTCTCCGTTCTGTATATCGGACATCACCGATCTTTTCATTCCGGCGCAGGACCTTCTTATCCTCGCCGAGCACCTCGTCGAAATGAAGTAAAAGCCACATCTCAAAACATGGATTTGTCATATATGGTCTGAAAGCATTCTTTTGGCATCGGGAAAAGAACTCACTGCATTTGGCAGAGTCTCTCGATTCCGCATCCCTGTCGACGATGACGCAAACGATATCTCTTTCCTTCCTATAATCAATGGGTTCTGGGACGTCGAAATGTACTTTTTCTGGTCTATCAAAAACTCCGCAGTAGATCTCAGAACATGTCTCCTTGGCTTTGTCAGGATCGCATATCAGATCATTTCCATCACATAATGTTTGTAACATTTTCTTCGCTTTCACTGTGAACTTGTCTATTTTGTCTTTTACGCCGAGGATGTCTTTTTCTGGAATAACGTCGGCAATGAAAGCGTTAATAAACAGATCGACCGGATACTTTCCACAATCCAAGAAAATGAGATATTCTTCTAAAAGATCCAATATCCGTCCCGGATCACTTGAGCCGGATTGTATGGGATACCTGTCAAGCGGGCATATTTCTATTAGCGAGGGGATCCTTAATTTAGAACGGTTGTCACCCACCCCCTTGAAATATTGCGCCTCTGTCCTGTAGCCTTCAAAAGCCAGAATGAACTTGCGTTTGACTTCCAGCCTTTTGTTCCCGCGGACGGTGTTCAGCTTACTTTCCCTCGGCCTCATTCCTATCACAACTCGAAACGGGGAATAAAGTGGAAAAGATCGGAACTCCTCCGTAGCGCCCTTCCAAATACGCTTTATCAATTTTCCTGTCGGTCCTTTCGTTGAAATCTTCCAAAGAATACAACGATGAACTTTCATCCTCATTCTTTTGTACAAACCATATCTCGTCTCTCCTCAGTAGTTCAAAATCCATCAGGTTCGACTCATGGCATGTGAATATCAGCTGATTCTTTGTCCCCGCTTTCCTATTAAGGAACATATCCACGAATTTGAAAGTGAGCAAGGGGTGCAGTTTCAGATCCAGTTCGTCTAATATGTAAACGCTGTCCTCTTCTTTGGAGACGATCATTGCGAGCAATTCATAGAGGCGCTGTGTACCTTCCGACTCCTCTTCCATGTCAAAAGAAACATCGGTACTTCCGTGTTTGAACACAAGTTTTTTCATTATAAGGTCATTATCTTCAGACAATGACAGGAAATACGACCCTCGTATGAAACTGCCGTCGTTCTCAGAATTTTTATTTTTATTCCGTATCAATTCTTCCTGTATTTCGTTTAACATTCTTTCGGGAAAGAAATCTTCGACGTTTTCAACCAATTCATAGCAAATGTCAGTTATTCCTGTGTCCAAAGATCTCAACAAGCCGACCACAATTTCTTTTTCGTCTTTGGTAAATTTAGGCTTATCATAGAGAAAGACCTCGGAATTAAAAACCTTCATGCTCTGTGAGAACCATCTGAACACATCTGAGAACACCGACAGACCCTTTTCATCTTTTCTCGTTTTCCTGTTCATTTCCCTCAAAAACAATGTGCTGTCTGAGTTCTGCATATCTGCCGCGTAAATGTCCATCCTTGTTCTGTCATC
Source organism: Candidatus Methanoplasma sp. (assembly GCA_031274665.1). GTDB lineage: Archaea > Thermoplasmatota > Thermoplasmata > Methanomassiliicoccales > Methanomethylophilaceae > Methanoplasma. Next base: position 5,412 of record JAISPV010000099.1, read on the forward strand.
GCCCTCAAAACTGTGATCGATCTTGTTCCCCGTCCTTTGGAAGAAAACCCGGTTTTCTCTTTCCGGTTCCAATTCATACAGCCACTCGGATTCTATTTTTTGTTTGGAGGGAAGAAATTCGAATCCGTATGAATAATACTTTCCGCCATTTTCGAACTCGTATTCAAAATAAGACGGTTTATCTTTTTTCATCACAGACGGTCTGAAGTATTTGTTTGAATGGATTGGCCTGCCCATCGTGATCATCTGCTTCGACTCTTTGAAGGCTTTGATGAGATTGGACTTTCCTGAGGCGTTTGCGCCGTATATGGCAGAGGTCCTCAGGATATTGATGTTTTCAAATCTATGGATGTGGTCAAGATGGTTTCTTGTCTCTCCGCTGATCATAGACAATTCTTGAGGCTCGTCAAACGAAAGAAAATTACCGACTTTGAATCTTATTAGCATTTTCATTCCTTTCCTGTGCGTTCACGATTTTTACGTGAGATTATTATGATATTATATTTAAGTATATCTTTAAAAATCTTTTGTAAGGTTGTTTTGCATATTTCTGAACATTTTTGATAGGCATCAATTAGAAGTTGCCGTTGATGAATTCCGCGATGTCGTCGATCACGTGCTGACCGACGTGCCCTTTCAGAGTGTATTCCCCAGTGGTCCCGGCCTTGTCCCCCTGCGACACCATGAACAGATGGTTCAGGCCGTTGTAAAGCTTGAATTCCGCCCCTTCCTTGCCGCTGAGGATCTCTTTCCACTTTTCGAAATCTTTTTCTGGGTAGACCTGGAAGTCGGCACTCCCCTGAAGGAACAGCATCGGGATATCCATGGAGGCTGCTATCTCGCCGGCATCTCTGCTGACCATGTCCTTGATGTAGTAGGCCGGTATGGTGAATATCGTCTTGCTTAGAAGTTCTTCCTCCGTCCAAGAGTCCAACTGACGGAGTTTGGCAAGCTCTGAGTTCACAAAGAATTTGATGAAAACATAGTTCGTTTCTGTGGCGAGCGCGAGATTCTGATCGGCAATTATCTCCACCAGCGTCCTCGGGCTTCCCGCCAGTGACACGAATCCGTCATACAGCCCTTTGCTTTCTCTCACTATGGCGGGAGCAAGCATCCCGCCCATGCTGTGGCCGATCAATATTATCTTCTTGTAGCCGTAGCTTTCCATCAGTTTGGCCGCGGCGACCGCATCGTCAATGGTCTCTTCCATGACGGTGAACTTTGCATAATCCTCCATGATCGCGGCCCCGTGGACATATGTCCTCTTGTCGTATCTCAGGACGTCGATGCCGCATTGCGGGAGTCCCCATGCGATGTCCCTGTATATTTTGGTAGGACCGATCGTGCCGTCCATGTCGTTCGGCCCGGACCCGTGGACGATCACCGCGACCGTATCGCTCGGTCCGCCGGTGCGGGTGGTCAGATTCCCGTTGAGTTCCCATTTGCTTCCCGCATTCAGTTTCACGCTGTTCTCTTTCAGGCCTGCCGGCAGTTTGTCGAATATGTCCTGATCATAATCTTCGAACGATAACCCGGATACCAAGCCCTCGGCGTCGAACGCGAGTCCTATCTTCTTTCCTCCTTTCTCGAAAGCGCAGTAAAGGTCGATGCCGGTGCCGTCTTTCTCTTCGGCGACATTCATCCTCTCTATGGAAAGGAGATCACCCAGATCATTTGTTTTTTCCTTCCATGCCGTTTTGATGTTTCCGACAGGATACTGAGATCTCATGTCACTGTTCATTGCTTTATACAGCAGAACGTACTCTCCGCGGTCGAGACCGTATATCAGGCTTACCGCGGCCTCCTCGTTGGAGGCGGCGATACCGTCATTTTTATCGCTCGGGAGCATCATTACCGCCGCTGCCGCGGCGACCAAACATGCTGTAAGCGCTACTGCTGCAATGATCTTCTTGCTCATACTCCCACCTTCATCAGATATGCCGGTGCAACACTTTAAACGAACGTTCCCCGGCCGGCCGTGTGCCGTCGATGATATACAAAAGCGAGACATTAAGAATCAAGATTGCCTCTCGGGTCTGGAGTTCGCAGGGCGGGCGTTCAACACAAGGGGGAGTTTGTTTTGAGACATGTGTACGAAGGGAAGACGAAATCCGTCTACGAGCTGGATGACGGTAACTATCTTCTCAGATTCAAAGACGATGCGACCGGGGAGAACGGAAAATTCGATCCCGGCTCGAACACCGTGGGGCTTTCCATCGAAGGAATGGGGAAAGGCGGGGTCCGTCTTACAAAGTTCTTTTTCGAAAGGATCCAGGAAGCGGGGATCCCCACACACTACATAAGCGCTGACGTCGAAAATGCCACCATGACCGTCAGGGCAGTTAAGGTCGTGGGCAAAGGGATCGAGGTCATATGCCGTTTCAGAGCTGTCGGCAGCTTCAGGAAGAGGTACGGCGACTATTGTACCGAGGGGCAGCCGCTGGATGCTTTCGTTGAGGTCACGCTCAAAGACGACGAGCGCGGAGATCCTCCGATCACAAAGGACGCGCTGGTGATGCTGGGTCTGCTCAGCGGCGAGGAATATGAGAGCCTCAAGGTCCTAACGCAGAGGATCGCCGGCATCGTCAGGGACGAGATCGCGAAAAAGGGCATGGAGCTGTACGACATCAAGTTCGAATTCGGGAAATCGGCAGACGGGCAGGTACTGCTGATCGACGAGATCTCCGGCGGGAACATGCGCGTCTATAAGGACGGCGAGAGAGTAGGGCCCATTGAACTGACCAAACTGATGCTGGATTGAGTATGCCCTTACGGCACACGCATAATGCGTGTGAAAAAATGTAAAAGTGAAAGGGTTTTCTTTGTTTCGATCAGCTGAGCGCCTCGTTGTATAAGCCGGCCTTCACATCTTTCTGGAAGACCTTGGCATCCTTTCCGTCGATGGTCACTCCGACCGAGACGCAGTTGCCGGCGACCTCAAGCACGCGTGCTTTGAGTGTCGCGCCGAGAAGATCGTCCGCTTTCATCGTGGCTATCTTCTTTATCTGGTCAAGGGTCATGTCAGCCACCTTCGTGGTCCTGGCGTTGCTCGACCCGCTCGCCAGACCCAGTTCCGATTTTATCAGCGCTGACATCGGCGGCGTCCCGACCTTTATCTCAAAGGTCTTGTCGTCGTTTACCAGTACTTTTATCGGGACCTTCATCCCGGCGAACGCTTTTGTTTTCTCATTGATCTTGGCGAGGACCTGAGCGGTGTTCACGCCTGTCGGACCGAGTGCCGGACCGAGCGGCGGACCTGCAGTGGCCTTGCCTCCATCCACTAATGCTTCAACAGTGATTACCATTGCTTATTTCTCCTTCTCAATAACTCTGACGCTGTCGCCCTTGACAGTAACGGGGATGGGCACCATAGCCTCTATGAGTTCCACAGTTATCTCTTCCTTGCTTTGATCTATCTGCTGCACTCTGGCTATTTCGCCTTTGAACGGGCCGTTTATCAGTTCTACCAGGTCTCCTTCCACGATCCCCACGACCGCGGAGACCGGGATCAGATAGTGGCTTATCTCATCTATATCGGTCTCGCCGCCGACGAACGAACGGGCTTTCTTTATGTCCCTGGTCTTCTCCCTCAGGCGGTCCGTGTTCATGCCTTCCACGAACACATACCCTCTGAGCCCGGGGGGACTGAATATCGCATAAATGTCCTTCTCTCCCTGCTGGGCCTTGGACATGAGGCTGTCGGCCACGCTTTTTTCCTGATCCATCTGCGTCTTGAGGACCATGATGGATTGTTTTGCCACTGCACCGAATCTGAGGGCGGACGTCCCTTCGCGGGTGACGGTGGTTATCTTGATGCTTACCTCATCGCCGTACCTGGCGCCTTTGGGACAGATGACCTCGAGCTTGAACTCTTTGGGTTTGTTGTCCGGAAGGTCCATCTTCTTTTCGTTCACAGAACGGTAGTTGCTCCAGAGTTCGCTCCCTGTCGCATCGTATAGCGTAACGTTCCATTCCGGGGCGTTGTCCTTGTCCGGCCCCATGGAGACGTCGAACTTCATGACGGCGGATGATGATCCGGATGCAAGTTTGAACCGCCATTCTGCGATCGCCCCTGCGCGGACGTCCTTCGTCCCTTCTTCTCCGGCCATGCGAGTGTTCTCTATTTCAAGATCAGACATAATCACACCTTGCGTTCATCAAAAATGGCTGGGAAGGTAGGTCATCATCCACATTATGGCAAACCCTACCGCACCCACTATGACCATTCCGAGCGCTGCGATATAGCAGGTCTTCTTGTACTCCTCTCTGGTGGGTGTGTGGGCCATCTTGAGGATCCTGCCGTACTTGCCCCTTCCCAGATTCCTTGTCTTGGACTCGAAGCTGTCTTGGATCTCCTCTGCCTTTGCCTCTATTCTCATTTTTCCTACTTCCTCGACACATCCAGATCATGCCGGTGTGTCTTTACGATCTTTCGTTACCACTGAAGGCAACGATTGAATAACAACCCATAGAAAAACCCCTATTTTAAAGCTTTTGGTAATTCATCGGGAGACTGTGTGCGCCACTGCCTGTCGATGTTCTCTCTGCAGGTCCAGACGACATATGCAAAGAGGGCGAGCATCACCAGGTTCCTTGCGAGTATTATCATCATGCCTCCGTCGGTAATGTTGGTCCCTCCTCCGAAAATGCCGATGTTCACGGCGAAGTTCAACTGCGTCAGTATGATCGCCGCTGCCGATAGTATAAAGATGCGATTCTTAGAGACATGGTCGAGGGCGGTCATCAGCATGAAGACGATAAAGGGGATGGCCCATATGAGATACTGTGAAGAGAACGTCTTCCCGGCGAGGATGAATGAGAGGATCGACAACAACACCGCTCCGCCCAAGAGTATCATCCTGTTGTTCTCATTGTCCTGCCCGTTCACACGCAGTCTGTACAGCTTGTACGCATACCGGGCATATATCACGATCAATATCAAGAACACCAGAGGCAACAGGTATGGCGCTACCGCATCCGGCCACGGCCCCATCAGATTATCCGAGCCGTAACTGAACTCCACCCAGACATTCGTCAGCCCGAGAACGGAGG
>JAISPV010000139.1 GCA_031274665.1 Candidatus Methanoplasma sp.
CATCGGGGGGTGTGTGCTGAACAGTTTCGTGACAAAGCTCTTCTTCTTCCTGACGGGATTAGAGATCCACATGTCTGCGTAACTGTTGTTGTCATACTCGTTGCGCGGTGAAGCGACACCGGATTCGATGCTGCTGAGAGCGCGTGCAAGCGCGCGGGGGTTGCCGGTTATCCTTGCACCGGTCTCGTCGGCAAGGTACTCGCGGTTTCTGGACACTCCCAGCTGGATGAGGATCGCAGCTATCGGCACAGTTATACTGAGGGCTATCGCGATGATGTAGTTGTAGGCATTCTTGTTGTTACCGCTCAGCATCACCGTCCATATGGCATACCTAGAAAGAAATGAGAGGACGGCCGCCATTGTGGATGCAACAGACATCACCAGTATGTCCCTGTTCTTTACGTGGGCCATCTCATGCGCTATCACCCCTTCCAGCTCATCGTCCTGAAGCATGGAAAGAAGCCCCCTGGTTGCCACTACGGCCGCGTTCTTGGGGTTCCTCCCGGTCGCGAACGCATTCGGCATGACAAGTTCGGACACACCGACCTCCGGCATGGGCACGCCCGCTTTGCCCGCGACCGTCTTGACGATACGGTACAGCCTCGGCTCCTCCGCTTCGGTGATAATGCGCGCCTTGTTGGCCCTCAGCGCGCTGCGTTTGGAGAAGAAATACGCATACAGGTTGAACACCACGGCGAGCGCCAGCATCGCGATCAGCCCTATCCAGATGCTGTCGACCAGATATCCGATGACCAGCCCTACTGCCAACAGTACCAAGGTCATCACGACAAACAAAGCTGCTGTTTTAATGCGCCATCTCATTTTATCACTCAACTTGAGTACAAATGCGGTTGTATTTAAATCTTTTTCAAAAAAAAACTGTTTTTTCCCTTCCGTTCAGATGTCGAAATACAGAATGGAGCCGACATAGAAGTCGCTGACGCCTTTGAGTCCCAGAACGGTCCTCAGATGCATCATGCCGCTGATGCCCGTGCAGTGATTGAGATGCAGGTCCTTGCAGTTCTTCTCGGAGAACGAGGATGCCATGGCGGCCGCTCTCTGTTTATCCTTTTTGCCCAGGTGCACCCCGCCGATGTACGTGTTCGGGTATGCGCCGAACTTTTTCTTCACACTCTCCATTATGGTGTCGGTCCCGGCGTGGGAGCATGCTGCGATGACCACCGGCCCCTTCTTTGACAAGATCGCCATGAACGACTCGGTCTTGCCGTCGCCTATGTCCGTCGGTGCGGATACAAAAACGTTTTTGGATATCTCCAGCCAATCTCGTACCTCATTCAGGTCGGCCTTTTCAGAAAGTTCTTCGGGAATGTAGAGCCCTTTGGCGCCGAGCAGCCTCTTGGTCCCTATCGCCGAGTGCGGAGCGTATATTTTCACAGGCGTTTCCCGGTTCATCAGAAGGTCCACTACGCCGCCGGTGTGGCCGGCATGACCGTGGGATATCACTATCTTGTCTATTTTTCCAGGTTCGATGTCCAGGAACATCATATTGTGCAGAAGATATCTCCCTGTTCTGCCGGTGTCGAACAGGATCCTCTGGCCGTCCGTTTCTATCAGGACGGCGAATCCCTTTGCTCCGATCAGAGATGTGCCCTCCAGCGAGCCTTCGTCGTAGACGCTGGTGATCTTTGCCTGCATGTTATCGTCACTGTATGGCTGTCGGATTGAATAATGTTTCAGCGGTGGTAAAGGCTGTCGGGGATGTCCCCGCATATCCTGTTTATGTCTTCGGGCCCTAGTCTTCCGGCCGACAGCAGCATCTTCACTTTGTTGGGGACCGTGTTTATCGCCATTACCACCCCCGGCCTCCCCGGATCATCGATGTAGTCCGTCTCCAACATGAACCTCGTCGATCCTTTTTCCAGCGCTTCCGTAATATACTTTTTCGATGCGGGGATCGACGGCATGACGCCGAATGTCTCCTTGTCGGTCACAAAAGGAGGCGACGAGTGCTTAACCACCAACCCCGGGTCCAGACCGACGCTCCTTGCCATCTCCGCCAGAGACAGATTGGTATCCGTCGTTCCGGATTCACTGTGGATGATGACGGGGCAGTCCAGTTCTTTTGCGTGTTCCATCCCTCTGAGCAATATCCTGTTGGAAGCGTCCCAGATGTCATCGGGGACGTCGAAATGAGGCCTTCCTATCTCCCCTATCGCGCATGCTTTGCCGTCGCGCACCAAACCTGCCGCGATCTCCATGCCCCGGACCATCATCTCCTCGGCCTTTTCAAGACCGTGATGTTTTGCGAGGGGCACTATCAGAACAGGATACGGACCGACGGCGATGTTTATCTCCAGGCGGGTGGCCGCCCTTGCCTTTTCCGCCAGGGACAGCGTGATCTCGTACGAACGCCCGAAATCCTCTCCGCAGGTTATCGGGACCTGTACATAGGGTAATGTTACCAAGGTAAGCCCTGTTCCGCCGGCCGCCTCGAATTCTTTGACGGCCTCCACGTTCCTTCCCGAGGGGTCCATGTGAACATGGTTATCGTAAACGGGGACCTTTTCTCTCATAATGGAGAAGCGGCGGACAATATAATTATACATTACCCGATTCGAGTACACCATGGACAACAATTCCCGTTTCCTGCTGAGGTCTTTCAGGAAATATTACAAAGAGAACCGCCCGGTAATGCCGGACCGCTTCACAAAAAGGGAATTCGGGTTCATGTTCTTCGACAGGGAGATGGTACAAAGGCACATCGGGTTCCCGGCCCCGGATGAACTGAGCCGGTTCCTGATCGCGCAGGTGCCCAGCCACTGTTATTACTCGACCGCATACTACAGAAGACCCAGCGCCCCCACTATGGAAGAGAAGGAATGGTTGGGCGCAGATCTGATATTCGATCTTGACGCCGACCATCTGCAGGGAGCGGAAAAGATGTCGTACTCCGAGATGCTCGAAAGGATCAAGAAAGAGATGATCAATCTGACCGATTCATTCCTTTTCACCGATCTGGGTTTCGACGAAAAGGGAGTACATATCACGTTCTCCGGAGGAAGAGGATACCATGCCCATGTACCCTCTGATGCCGTGCTTACTCTGGGCACCCATGAACGCAGGGAACTGGTCGACTACATCACGTGCTCCGGCCTGAACATAGACTGGGTGTTCCCTTTTCAGAGGGTGGTGACCTCCGAGACCAAGACCGCCGCGGGCATCCGTGCCAATGTCGCAAAGGACCGCCTCATACCGCCGCCCGAGGCGGGAGGCTGGAAAAAGAGGATGAGGGAAGGACTGATGGACCTTGTGAACGATGTCTGCGACCTTGATCCTAAGATCCTGCGGAGAACATACCCCTCCATCTCATCCTCCGGCATTGTCACGATAAAAAAGATGCAGGAGAACGTCAGGGCGTCTAGGAAACAGATCTTCAAGAATAATTCCCTGGCGTTCCTCGACCGCAATTACCAGGAGATGCTGGTAAAGGTCATGGGGGAGGACATTGCGCCCGCCCTCGCGGCAGAGGTGGACAAACCCGTCACCCCCGATATCAAAAGGATCATCCGTCTGCCGGGGTCCGTTCACGGAAAAACAGGCCTCCGGGTGACACCTATTACCAGAGACGAACTGACCGATTTCAATCCCCTTAGGGACGCCGTCCCGTCCTCATACTCGGACGAACCGACCAAGGTCACATTGAAGAAAGATTATGAGTTCGATATGAAAGGAGAACATTTTTCGCTGTCGGGAGAAACGGAAGTCCCGGAGTACGCCGCCGTGTTCCTTGTCGGCAGAAGGGCCGCCGATTTCGGTCATCTTTCCGAAAAAAAAGAATCGTTGTTCTAAGCATTGTTTTTTGAGACAGGATGACCATTATAACTATGCCCGGCGTTGTACAGAGCGGATGATATTTCGCTGCAAAAGGGACCCATCCGCTGCGTGCAGGAAAGGGTGCACCCCCGGCGGAGGGGGAAGATAGCTCCCGAAATCTTGGTAAAGGAAGCTGTCAGCTCTGCCGGGTGGTGCATTGAGTATGCCCGTCGTGACCTACGGAGCCGAGATGTACCTTTAAGGCAGGGACCGGCCTACCCCAGATCGCTTGGGGCGGAGCATAAAGCGAACAACAAGTAGGGATCGAACCACAATTTCTATGTGGAGACCGTTCCGTGTTATCCTTAAGTGTGACCCACCGCAATACATATTATATATAGATTTGGAAGAGCTTTTCTTCAGCCTTGTTTCTGGCATTCGGAAGAAAGTATCGTTTTATATAGAAGGACAACCCCTTTCTACAACATGAGCAGAGAAGAACTTATCAATACTACCCGCGCCATTTTGGCAAAGGCAGGATTCGATATATCCTCATCCCTTAATCTTCGAAGCATATGCTTTGACATCGTCGGAAGGAAGGACGAGACCCTGCTCATCATCAAGGTCCTGAGCAATGTGGACGCATTCTCGAAAGAGAACGCAGAGGACATGAAGATCCTTGCCGATGCTCTTAGGGCAACGCCTCTGCTCATAGGCGAGACGTCCAGTTCCGGTCCTCTTGAGGCCGGCATCGTTTATTCAAGGTTCAACATCCCGATCATTTCCAACGAGACCCTCGGCGAACATCTGTTGGAAGATGTCCCCCCGTTCATATTTGCGGCGCCGGGCGGCCTCTATGTCAAGATAGACGGGGACCTGCTCAAGAACATCAGGGAAAGCAGCAGGATAAGCCTCGGGACCTTGGCCGAAAGTGCAGGAGTCTCCAGAAGGACGATCCAAATGTACGAGTCGGGGATGGGGGCGATGATCAACGCCGCAATGAGGCTTGAGGAATTCCTTCAGGTACCGATAATAGAGCCTATCGATCCCTTTGTGTATAAGAACGAGAAGAAACCCGAAGAGTACGAGATGACCGGCGGGAAGAGGACCGAATCGAATGCGCTGAATCACCTTCTTGATATCGGGTTCGCGATAACGCCTGTCACGAAGAGCCCATTCGAGGCCATAACACGGAGCAGACAGACGATATTCCTCACCGGGCTCGGCATCGAGGAGGAAAAACTCATCCAAAAGGCCATCATTGCTTCGGAGATATCGAAGATAGCGGGCAAGCACTCCCTCGTGATCGTCGAAAGGGAACGCTCTGCAGAGCACATCGACTCGACGGCCGTTGTGACGAGCGAGGAACTTAATAAAATAGATGACCAGGATGCTTTTACAGATCTCGTACTTTCAAGGAGCACAAAGAAATGATCTCCCTCAAGGTAAGAGGGTGCAATGTCGATATCCTCCCCATCGTCAAAGGCCTTGTGTCAGAAACAGAGAAGATCAGAGAGGCCTACGGGGGATATGAAGCGTACTCGGCCGCACTGGGCATAGAAGAGATAATGGCGATCAAATGCCGGGACGAGATCGAGGGCATACAGGAGCTGAGCGAGATCGACATGGTGTACGTCCACCACTTATCAAAATTCGGAGAGATAGAAACACCCACGCCGGCATTCTGTGAGCTGATAGACCTGTGCACAAAAGATTCGATCGAGGTCATACCTCTCGATATGAATAACGAAGAATTCACCGAGATGTACATCCTCACGGTGAAGACCTTGGAGTTCGTAAGGGAGCACAGGCTCGCAAAGAAAGGCATGAAGCGCAGTTTCGACATGTCGTCCCCGGAATCGTTCGCGATCTCATGGGACGATTATCTGAACAAGGTCAAAGGGTATGAGAAGGTAAGCCGGAAAAGAGAGGCGTACATCGCATCGCAGATAACGGATATCGCAAAATACAGGCATTCTCTGCTTGCCGTGATCGAGGCCGAAAGAGTTTATAGTGTTGTAGAACATCTCAAACGCGGAGACGATGATGGAAAAGTGTCCCCGTTGTAAAGAATACGCTGCAAGAGGGAACAAGTTCTGCGGTGTGTGCGGCAACTCTCTCAGAGACATCAAACAATGGGAATTCGAACCCGCCCCCAAAGAAACGAAACGCGGTTTCCTGTACATCGTACTCTTGGCCGTATGCGCCATTGTCCTTGCGGCCGCCGTCTTCGAAGTGATCACCCTTCTGGTGTACGCGCCGGAGGTCTTCGATATGCTATCCGGCAAGGTGGTTGGTTTCTTCTTACTCTTGCCTTTCCCAGAGATAATATTTTACCTTGATGATCAGTTGCTGCAGTATTATTGGGTGTTTGTGGTCGTTGTCATTACGGCGTGTGCCGCATACACACTGCTGAAGCTCATCAAAGCCATAAGAAGATCGGGAGACCAGGCCGAACAGGGCACCGCCGAGAACGCCGCCGGTTTTTGGGTCGGCGTCTTCCTGAGCGCGATGTTCTTCATCAATATCGTTACCGCGCTTTTGTGGACGGCAGTGTTCGGTGAGCTCACCGTCCCGGATTTCGGAAGCAAGATCGAACAGATATTCCTTTTGGCAGACGCAGCGTTCTGGGAGGAGATCGTCACTCGCCTGCTTTTGATCGGGGTGCCGATGGTCATCATCTCGCTAATTGTGACCAAGAAGAAAGAATCCCTGAAATGTTTATTCGGCGGCTTCGGGATGAGCATGACCGCGGCCGTCCTTATCATAATATCCGGAGCGATCTTCGGCATGGCTCATTACAGCGGTTGGGATGACCAGGCTTGGAAGGTCATCACCGCGGGAATAATGGGCGTATTCCTGGGATATCTGTTCGTGCGTTTCGGACTGTACGCTTCGATACTTATGCACTTCGTTAACAACTACCTCCAATCCTTCGATTGGATGGGGTTCGGTGAAGCGGGAGCGTTATTTACCCTTTTCCTTTTTGGGGTCGGGATCATCGCTTTATGTTACATGATAGGAAGACTCTTTGAATACAGAGGGGAAGGGGCGCTTCCGAATTTCCATAACGGATACATCAAAGAAAAATGATCGGCTGTCAGCCTCCATGTGAAGTGTGACAGCGCACTGCCGCCCATATCGAATGTGCGATCTCTTTGTACGTTCTTTCGGCCGCCGGTATTTCTTCAGTTATGATCCCCTTTCGTGCCCGATCCTTAAGATGAACAGACCGGACCTTGTCTCTTCGCCGGTCCGGCCGGATATCTCAGAGGCCTTGGCATGATCACCGGCGACGTTCGCTCGGACATCTGCAGAAAGGTGTTAAAAGATTATTTAGTGAGATACCATAAGGTATCCTATGAGGTCGGAGGTCCTGAGTGCGGCGGCGAGAAAGAACCTTTTCTTCTCTCCGGATGTGTTGGAGATCATACTCTCCAACTCGGATCCCATGGCCTTCACCAACACGATCCTGGCGACACTTTCCGAAAGTGCCATGTTCATTGAGAAAAAGGACATCATTGACTTCATTGCGGGAGATTCCTCCATTGCGCCGGAAAGGGCACCGGCCGTTCCAAAGAACAAAAGACACAGCGACATGGTCGTCGTCCCCGGGACCGACATCACCGGAGATTCGACCTGCGAGGGCAAGATCGCTGACTTTGCGGCCTATTTCAAGAACAGATTCTTTGTTTTGAAAAGAATGATCGAAAAAAGAAGGGATTTCGGAGCTTCGGTCTCGATATCCCGGGCAGTGACCCTCGGAAGGGAGGCACGGATCATAGGGATGATATACGAGAAAAAAGAGACCAAGAATGGCCACACCACGCTTTCCGTCGAGGATGAGACCGGGAGCTGTACCGTTCTTATATCGAAGGATTCTCCGTGCTCCGGAGAGATGTTCGTCAACGACGAGGTCGTCGGCATCTCGGGGAAACCATCGGCCAGGGGGGACCTTTTCATCGCAGACAAGATCTTCCGGCCGGACGTTCCGGCAGGGCGCGTCTGGACGCCGTCCGATTCTGTGGCATCCGTCGCGTTCCTTTCGGACATCCACGTCGGAAGCTCCACTTTCCTTGAGAAACAATGGAAGAATATGATCGATTGGCTGAAGACCAACGCCTATGATATGGACATCGACTACCTGATATTGCCGGGGGATGTCGTCGATGGGATAGGGATCTTCCCCGGGCAGGAAGAAGAACTCAGGATCGCAGACATATACGGCCAGTATGAAAAACTCGGGGAATATATCAAAGAGATACCGGACCATATCAGGATAGCGCTCCAGCCCGGTAATCATGACGCGGTGAGACTGGCCGAACCGCAGCCCGCTCTCAGCAAGATATTCACCAAGGATTTTGATTCGAACGTCATCATGGCGGGGAACCCGGTCAACATAGAGATAGAAGGAAGGACCCTCCTTTCTTACCATGGAAAGAGCATAGATGACTGGGTGGCGAGCGTGCAGAAGCTGAACTACGACGATCCGATCAATGTGATGAGGGAAATGCTGACAAGACGCCACCTTTCTCCGATGTACGGGGGGAAGACGGCGATGGCACCCGAAAAGAAGGATTACTTAGTGATCGAGAAGGTCCCGGACATCTTTGTCTCCGGCCATGTCCATGGTGCGGGGAAGATGGATCACAGAGGGGTCAAGATCATAAACGCTTCCGCTTGGCAGAGCCAGACCTCATATCAAAAAGCGCATAACTTCAATCCGAACCCTGCCATTATGCCCATTGTCCACCTCGGTACGGGCACCGTGACGCTGAAAGATTTCACAAAATAAATTGTTCAGGTAATGTTGTAGTTATTGACTTTTTTTAGTTCTATAAAATAAAGAAACCCCATCAGCTCCCTTATGCTCCAAACATGATCAGTGAACCCCATCTCCATCGCGGGAGATACGTGCCTGTACACTCCGCCGTTCTCCTTTCTCGGAACGCACAACGATTCGTGGTCCCTGCAGAAATTATAGCCGGCCCGGTAAAGCTCCAGAGAAGCATTGACCACCTCTAGGGTTTTGGGGAATGTGACAGACCTACGCCTCAGACGCGATGACATGATCCTCATGGTA
>JAISPV010000082.1 GCA_031274665.1 Candidatus Methanoplasma sp.
CTCCATGCGCCCCACCCACATCACCACCGAGAGGAATATCTTCGATATGTCGTTCAGATCGTGGAACGCCGTGCTGCTGGTGTTGACGCCGACGTTGCTTATGGCCGAGATCGTCAGCCCGATCGATCCCGACATATTCATATCCGGTTCGAACACAAGCAGAAGTATCACCGAGGCCGCTGCGGTGACAATGAACGTGATGACGACGACGGTTGCGGAAATGACCAGGTCTCCGCTCACGGAATGGCCGTCCATCCTCACATCTCTGACCGAACGCGGATGGAACATCTTGTATACGCCGTTCGAGATGTACGACCTGAGTATCAGCAGTCTGTAGACCTTGATCCCTCCGGAGGTGGAACCGGACATCGATCCGATGAGCATGACCATCCACATTATCACACATGCGGCAAGAGGCCAGACCGATTGGTCGGCTATGGTGTATCCGGTCGTCGTCCCCATCGATACGACCGTGAACAAGGTCTCCCATGACGTATCTCCGATGTTCACGGCAGAGATATCGTCCGCCGCGATCAGCAGTATCACCACTATCATCAGCGTCGCGGTAAGGAACCATATGACCGTCCAAACGAACTCCTGGCTTTTCCTGTAGGCGGAGAACTCTCTTTTTTTCAGGGCGCGGTAGTGGAGATAGAAGTTGGTGCCGCCGAGGAACATGAACGCAAGTACTATGACCTGTGCGATGAAAGAACAATGTGCCAGATCGTCCCCGGCGGCCATGAAACCCCCTGTCGATATCGTGTATAACGTTATCGTGACGGCTTCGAAGCCGTCCACTCCGCTGACGATCAGCAGTACCGCTTCCACCACCGAGAGAAGGATGTAGATCGAAATGAAATTCTTGGCCGCGCTCTTGATCCTCATGGAGAAATTGTACGTCTCCGAGCCGATGAGCTCGTTGTTCATGAAGACCTTCCCTCCGATGCCCATCATCGGTATCAGGAACAGGAAGATCAGGACCACCGCGATACCGCCGGCCCATTGAGCGAAGGACCTCCAGAAAAGTATGCTGTACGGCAGGACGGTATCGCCCGCGACAGAGGCACCGGTCGTAGTGAGACCGCTGACGCTCTCAAAGACGGAGTCGACGAAGGAGAAGCCGTAGAGATAGAAAGGTATCGAGCTCACGACAAAGGCCATCAGCCAGGCGATGAACATCATCATCATCCCGCTTGCCGGCTTCAGCGTATCCTTCCTTTTGAAGAAGAAATACTGGAACGAGCCCATTATCAGGAGGATCGGGATGGGATAGACAAATAACGCCGCATCCTCGCGGTACATAACGGCTACGGCCAAAGGGGCCAGAAGGGCGATGCCCAATGTTATCTCCACTATGCCGAGCAGCTTGACGGAATTGCTTCTCCATCTCGCCGTGTTCTTCATACGGACGCGCAGTGTGCCGAACATCCTTCATAGCTCCAGCGGTGCATTGTGCCCTAACAGTCTTGAGAGCTCGATAGGGTTGACCTTATGGGTGAAGAGAAGCACTTTGTCACCCTCTTCGAACATTGTGTCCATACGCGGGTATATCGTCGCATCCCCCCTTCTTATGGCCGCTACCCTTATCCTTTCGGGCACGCTGATGTCTCCCAGACGGTTCCCGCGGAGAGCTGACCGTTCGTCGATCGCCGCTCTGAAGAAGAATTCGTTGTCATTCTCGACAGCCAGGACCGCATTCTCGTCGAATAACAGGTTCTTGGTTATCTCGTTGAATATCACGCGGTGGTATCCTATTATCGATTCGATCCCGGTGTATCCGAATATCTCTTTGTACTCCTGGTTGGAATATTTCGATATTATCTTCCTGATGCCGAATTTCAGGCCGGCCATGCATCCCAGCAGGTTGCGCTCGTCCATTGAGGATACGGTTATCACAACATCCGCCCTTCGGACATTCTCGGACCTCAGGACGGACGGGTCGATGAAGTCCCCGTTCACGACGGTTACGTCGACCAGTTCCCTCGCGGCGTTCCTGCTCAGTACGATATCGTCGTCGATTATCTTGACAATTCTTCTTTTGTTGCCCTGGATGAGTCTTTTTGCCGTTTCCACCCCGACGATGCTTGCGCCGAGTATCACGAATTCTTTGGCCTCCTTCTCGACGCCGATAAGTTTGTTGAAAGCGACGATGGACTCCGGGGACCCGAGGACCCTGATCCTGTCCCCCGCGTGTATCTCTGCAGTCTCGTTGCCGAGAATGACGGAGTCCCCGCGGTAAACGGCGATGATATTGCAGTCGGCCGGTATATCGATGTCCAGAACGATCTTTCCGACAAGGCTGTGCCCCTCCTCTATCCTGAACGTCGCAAGATCGATGTCCATGCTGGAAATGTGGTCGTACTCGATCGCGTTCTCAAGGACCGCCAGTTTCTCTATCTTTTCGGCCGTGATGAGTTCGGGCGATATCATCAGATTGACGCCTTCCGCCCCCTCTTTGGATGTCTTGATGATATAATCGGGGTCTCTGAGACAAGCCACCGTCTTTATGGACGGTTTGATGCGCTTGGCCATCATGCAGATGAAGAGATTGTGGCTGTCGTCAGGCACCGCCGAGATGATGATGTCCGCGTCTATCCTCTTTATGGCGGCCTCCAGGACCTTGGGGTTGCTGCCGTCCTCATGAAGCACGGACACACTCAGCAGCGCCTTTGTGTTCTCCGCCCTCATGGCATCCTTCTCCACGATCAGAACATCGTTGACCTTGGAGAGCGCCTCGGCGGAGGTGAAACCGACATTGCCTGCCCCGATGATCACTATTCTCATAGAAACGCCTGCATCCGTCCCTACCATTTTGAAAGATTAAAGATTTACCGTTTATATACCGCCTGCCGCTGAACGGAAAAAGACCGCCGCCGTGCGGCGTGTCCGCTCAGGTCCTTTTTCAAATCCAAAGAAAGAGCATGTCAAGGCAGTACTGTTCGCCATTCTTCAGATCGGTCCTTTTCCGCCGTGTCTGCGGTCTCAGACGCGGTCACGGCGGTATCGCCCGTAGGTATTGCGTATCGTTTTCCGAGCTGTCAGGACAGGCCGATCATCTTCTCCACAGGGCCTCTTGCGCCGTCAAGGACATCCTCGCTGAGGACTATCTCTCCCTTGCCGCTTTCGAGCGAGTCCAAGACCGACCCCGGCGAGGCCATCTTCATTGCCGTGCATACCGCATGTTCCAAGAAATGGAATGTTTTCCCCGGGTTCTCCTTTTCCAGCCTGTATCTCATCCCGACCTCGGTCAGAACGATGAATTCCTTCTTTTCCGAGGAAATCGACATCTTCAGCATCGACTCAGTGGAGCCTATATGGTCTGCAAGTTCCAGCACTTCCGCCCTGCATTCGGGATGGGCCATGACGAAAGCTCCGGGATGCTCTTGTTTGAGACCCCTCACCTGAGCGGCCGTGATGCAGTTGTGCACGGGGCAGAAACCCCTCCACAATATGATATCCATCCCGGTCTCGGATGCCGCATATGCTCCGAGGTTCATATCCGGCACCAAAAGCACCTCCCTGTCCCCGACGGACCTCACCACCTTTACGACGTTGGATGAGGTGCAGCAGATGTCCATCTCTTTCTTTGATTCGGCGGTGCTGTTCACGTATCCCACGACGATGCTGTCCGGTTGCAGGGACCTGAATTCCTTAATCTGTTCGCCTGTGCACATGGCGGCCATCGCGCAGTGGGCATCCGGCTCGGGTACGAGGACGGTCTTATCGGGACTAAGGATCTTCGCGGTCTCCCCCATGAAGGATACGCCGCAGAACACTATGACATCGGCGGCCGTCCTTGCAGCTTCGATCGAAAGACCCAGAGAGTCCCCGACCAGGTCCGCCAGGTCCTGTATCTCCGGAGAAGTGTAGTTATGCGCGAGTATGACCGCATTCTTTTCTTTTTTCAGCTGCCGTATCCTTTCCTCAACGGAAACCATGTTCAGAGATAATCGCACATCCTTTAAATCATGTGTGCATTACAGCACTGCCGATGACCGAAAACAGAGAAGAACTAGCAGCAAAG
>JAISPV010000112.1 GCA_031274665.1 Candidatus Methanoplasma sp.
AAGACCTGATGAACAAACTCTTCCACGCGGGAGTGGATATGCTTGTTGAGACAGGATTCTTCAATCCCGATCTGGGGAAGGTGATGTATGTCACCGAGTCCGAGGTCTTTGAGGGAATAAAAAAGGCAACGAGGGCCCTGAGGCTCGGGCGCGACAAAGACGAGGTGATGTGCGAACGCCGCCGCGGGAACAGTCCGGCAAAGCCTATCGTCCAGGGAGGACCTACCGGCGCCCCTGTGTCCGAGGACATATTCGTATTGATGATGCAGGGATATGCGCAGGAAGCGACCGTCGATACATTGGTGAGCGGTGTGATGTCGACCATAGACGGCCATGCACCGACGGCGAACACTCCTTGGGAGATCAAAGCGACGCTGGCGGAGATAAGGGCCGTAAGAGAGGGTATGGCAAGGGCGGAGCGCCCGGGACTGGCCATATAGGGACCGGAGACCCCGCTTTCAGCAGCCGGCCGTCTGGCTTCAAGCTTTCAGTCGGGTCTCGAAAGGACAGATATGCACGAATGCTCTCAGCTCAATGAAATGAAGATGGACATGACGGGACTGAACATGCTCGCAGGCTGGGCAGTTAACGGCGATACCATCATGACTGAGCAGATGCCGATATTCGGAGGATACTGCGGCGGTGTGGAAGAGACGGCGATCTGCGATGTCGCAACAACGCTTGCGTCTTTCGTCATGTTCGGGACCCATATTCACCTTGACGGCCCCATCCACATCAGATGGGGAATAACCACCGCAAGGGAGACGCTGCAGATATCATCGCATGTCGGAGCGGCACTGGACCTCAACACAGATCTTCTCCTCTCCAATCAGTATTATCCGCTGGCCGGACCGTGTACGGAGATGTGTCTTCTTGAAACGGCCGCTCAGGCGATCGCGGACACCGCATCCGGAAGAGAACTGATCTCGGGGTCGGCGGCATCGAAAGGTGTCGCAAGGGACAAATCGACGCCCATGGAAGCGAGGATCATGGGGGAGGCGGCGATAGCCACCTGCGGCATGAAGGTGTCCGATGTCAACGAGACCCTGGACCGCCTTATCGGAAGTTATGAGACAGAATTCCACAACCCGCCGAAGAGCAAGCGTTTCCAGGACTGCTATGACCTGAAGACCCTCACGCCGTCGGAGGAGTATCTCGGAGTGTATGAGAACGCCGTTCAGCTGCTCAACGAGCTCGGTATAGAGATAAAATATTGACAAGTCCAGGCGCAGTGAGATACTGATGAAAACTTCTTAAAAATCCCCTTCCTCAAAACAGAAAAGAAGGATTTATATAACTTATCAGGAGTGTAAATCCATCTTGTTAAAATGATCCCGAGACAGATGCCGCGGGAAGGTTGCGATACCATGAGATACGGAATAGCTTTAGATATTGGTACAAGCGGGTTAAGATGCCAAGCGATCGACCTCGACACGAAAGAGACGATATCGACCGCGATGACGTCCCGCCATCCCATTCCGGGGATGAATGTGATAGACCACGTGAACTTCGCCATGGATGCCGGCCAGGATGTTGCGACCGGCCTTATGATAAGGGCGATCAACAACCTGTTCAAACTCCTGGAGATAGACCTTTCTGAGGTCGTGTTGATAGCGGTATGCGGAAATCCTTTCCAGCTGTCGATATTCCAGAACATCGAGATCAGGGACCTCGCGTTTGCGGGAAAGTCCATGATCGAAAAGCTGGGCATCAAACCTCCCGACAGGAACGGCGCCGTCGTCAAAGCGTCCGACCTCGGGATAATAGGCATCAATGCGGATGTGATGATACCTCCCGCAGTGACGCACGAGATCGGAGCGGATGCCATGGCCATGCTGACAGAGACCGGCGTCCTTGAAAAAGAAGGAACAAGGATCGTTGTCGATTACGGTACGAACGCCGAGATGGCGCTGCTCCATGAGGGTAATATCTTCACCGGTTCTGCGGCGGCCGGACCCGCGCTGGAAGGCCAGCAGATAAAAGCGGGAATGCTTGCCGCACCCGGCGCGATATCTAATATCGAGATAATGGAGAACGGGTGGAAATGCTATGTTCTGGACGACGCCCTCCTTCCGAGGGAAGGCGACATCGTGGACCCTTCCACCGGCAAGGTCATTGCAGAAGGGGAGATGCACGGGAAAGCGATAGGCATAACCGGAACAGGTGTCGTCGCAGCGATCGCGTGCGGCTTTGCTTCAGGACTCGTCTCGGGGTCCAAGGTGAACACTCCCGATAAGTCGCTGCACCTGCAGGCCGACATCTGCATCGATTCGAAGGATGTCGACGAGGCCGGGAAAGCGATAGGCGCCATACGTGCGGGATATCTCACGCTCATGATAGAAGCGGGCGTTTGGGTCAACGATGTCAGAACGGCGTACATGTCCGGTGCGTCCGGTCTCTACGTTGATGCAATAAAAGCACAGAAGATAGGCTTGGTCGCGCCGGGCGCGACGGAGATGATACAATACGGGAACACCTCGATCATGCTGGCGAGAAGGATGGTCATGGGCGAGAAGACGATGGACGACCTCAGAGAGATGACAAAGATGCTGAGGGCAAAACACTGTATGTTCGCCTCATCTCAAGCGTTCAAGGATATTTATTCGGTCGAGATATCGCTGTGGTCATACGGAATGCCGTGGTCGGCGTACAATGATATGATGGACGTTTACAGCCTTCAGCACGTACCGGACCCCGTCGAGTCTCGGGCGGAACGCAGGTCAGCTACAGATCTTCCCGAACTGAAAGGCAAGAAGGTGTCGATCCTCAGGGACGCAGGCGTCGAGCTTACCGGGGCGGTCAAAGGATGCATATCATGCAGGAAATGTGTCAACGAATGCCCCGAGTCGGCGATCGCGGTCGAGAAGGGAGTGATCACCGTGAACTCGGAGAGATGCATGGGGACCGCCTGCAAACGCTGCGAGATGATCTGTCCCGAGAAGGTGCTGCAGATCAAAGAATTAAAAATTAAGACAAATTAATAGTGTGGCCGCGAGGCCACACTAAGTTTATTTATAGTTTGATTCTTAGACTGGCTCTTCGTTCTTTATGAAGTCGACGTCATCGCTGAACATGTTCTCATCGGGGTAGTTCCCGCGGGTGAGTTTCAGGATTAAGCCCATCACGATACCAAATACGATCGATATTACAAAGACACCGATCGCCGCAACGAGGTTCGTCAGAGGGTCAGCCAGGACGTCAACGCCTGTCGCAATGATTACGACAGCTACGATCGCTCCGAACCATCCGCCGACACCGTGCAGGTTATGGACACCCATGACGTCGAGCGCTCCGATCGCCTTGCAGAACTTGGGGTGCAGGAATATGAACGACAGTGCGGAGATCGCACCAGCGATGATACCGATGACTATGGCCACCCAAGGCCCGATGTATACCAGCGGGGCACCGATAGCGACTGGACCAGCCAGCATCGCGTACGTGTAGATCAACGGGTTGACCTTCTTCTGTACTGCGGTGCACACGATCCATGCGCTGATTATTGAACCCATGCCGCCCATGTAACAGACCATCATTCCCCAGAACACTTGGTCCGGAGGAAGCAGTGCTGTGACGAAACAGGGCCAAAGGACCCACAAGAGCATTGATGCGAGCCATACGAACGACACGCTGTGCGTCGTTGTGTACATGGGCTCGTTGAACGCCCTCTTCTCCCTTATTCCGATCGCGCAACCGATACCGAAGTATGCAGCGCACATGTGCACGAGCATCGATCCTCCGGCGTCTGAAGCGTTGAATCCGAAAATGGTGTAAAGTCCTCCGTCAATGTCACCGATACCGAACATGAACCATTCCACGATGATGAACACAGGTGCGAACAATATTCCGATGAGGAAGTACTGCCACATCTTGACTTTACCGAGGAAGCATCCGATCGCTATGACGACAGTGATGGCACAAATTACTGCCATCAGCATTATGTCCTGATTCCACGCTTCTTCCATTGATCCAGGAAGGAGGAACTGCTTTATCGCCAGGTAGACGACGAAGCTGCCTGCTGCGGAAAGGAGCACTGCAAGAGCAACACCCCACTCGTATTTCTTAATGAATATCATCAAGAAGGCAACGAGCATCAACATGAACCAGATCATTACGTTCTTAATATACTTCATATTTTCCCAGGCAACATCGCCAGCAGGGGTGACATAGCTCTCCGCAAACACGATGCTGGGGAGTATTGCTATTGCAATTACCGCTACCATAAGAAATGCCGCAAGGGCCAGTATTGTTTTTTTGTACATTTGCATTGTTTTTCACCTTTTTTTAAGGAAAAGGTAAAGGGTTTAAAGGAGGATCCCTCAGTTCTTTATGTTGAGGCCGAATTCGTTCAGTCTCTTTACCGCTCCGTCGTACACTTTGAGGTACTCTGCGGACGGCTTGACTGTCAGAACGTCGTAACACTCGCTGAATGTTTTTCCAGGGGGTGCCTTGGTGTAGCTCTTCTCGTAGCTCGAGATGAGTTTCTCGAGGACTTTGTTGACATCGGGTACCTTCATGCCGGCAGTGGCCTTTGCAGCCTCTCCCATTATTCTGGCTTCCATTCCGGTGGTCTTGTCGAGAGCAACTCCCTTTGCTGCTGCGGATCCCGAGAGAAGTTCTCTTCCGGATCCAGTGTCGGCGATTGCCTGTGCTGCGGTCTCGAGCAGGCACATCTCTGTGCACGGCCCGGCGATCGGGTAGTACTGGTTCGCCAGAAGCAGGTCGGTGTTGGCATCGATGGCTGCTGCAGCGTGCGCTGCGATCTGCAGCGTCTCCCTTGCGGTGGTTATTCCCCATCTGATGTGGATGGGACCGTCAAGGTGGTAGTTACCGCTGAACAGTGTGAACGATGCAAGGGTTGTTGCAACGTCGCAGATCGCGGTCTCTTCGACACCGCCGCAGTATCCGCCGAAGATCGGCATCTGCTCGATCATGATGGTGTCGCCGTTAGCGACCCATCCCGAGAGCATGTTCAGTGCGGCCATGTCCACTTTCAATTCGTTCAACTGCGAGCATTCGTGTGAGTCGCACGGTCTCATTCCCGTGAATCTCATGTCTGAAGCGAGACGTCCAGCTGCGGACAGCGGCGTCTCGGGTCCCTACATAGCCATGTAAGGCCTGCCGGCCCTTGTCCTTGCCTCGTCCACGCCCCTGATCTCTGCCATGAGCGCACGTATTTCATACGGGGTGTTGGTCATCGCAGGGTGTCCCTCGATCGTGGACATGACACCGTTGACGAGTGTGTCGACGATGGCCTCCTGTGCGTAACTCTGCATAACCTGTACGAATATTCCCTCAGAAACAGGCGCACCAGTCGGTCCGCCCTGAATGATCGGTTTTACCGGGCTGTTGCCTCTGCGGGGGTAGAAGCGTGCGCAGTCCCTTCCCTCTCCCAATATCAGTTGGGACGGGGTCTTCTTTATTCCTTCCCAGACCTCGGCCTCATCAACTTTCAGGACTCTCTTGTTGTCCGTGTTGTAGAAACCAGTCTGGACAAGCATCTCCAGACCGGCGGCGAACAGGTTGTTCATCGTCGATTTGTCCTCGGGGATTATGTTCTTGCCGAAGTTGAGCTTGTATTTTTCTTTCAGTTTGGTTGCGTTCGTCGGAATTATGGAGTAATCCCACTCTTCCTCGGGAACTTTCTTTCCGGTGACAAATTTGTCATATACATCGAAAATGCTGAGTGGTCTTGCTATTGCCATTCATCTCACCCCTTCTTAACGAGCTTGTTGACAAGCTCGACGATCTCTGCACCGTTCTCGGAGTATCCGTCGGCTTTGATCTCGTCGCACCATTTCTGCGTGACCGGTGCACCTCCCCCAAGGACTTGGAACGGGGCTTTGACTTCCTTTACGGCTTTGACCATTTCGCCCTGTACCTGCATTGTCGTCGTCATGAGTGCGGATCCACCGAGGATCTGCGCTCCGGTGTCTGCACCTGATGCCATGAAAGCCTCGGGCGATACGTCGGGGCCAAGGTCAAAGACCTTGTATCCGGCACC
>JAISPV010000117.1 GCA_031274665.1 Candidatus Methanoplasma sp.
ATCGTTCCTGGAGCAAAGATACTCGGCGTAAGGGCGCCGGTCGTCAGAGACATCGCAAAGAGGATCTGCAAAGATGACTGGAGGTCTTTCTTGAATGAACCCGCCACCTTCCACGAGGAGCGAGTGTTGAAGGCTTTGGTGATCGCGAACGCAAAGACGGATGTCGAAGAACGGTTGGCCCTGACGAGGGAGTTCGTCCCCGAGATAGACAATTGGGCTGTCTGCGATATCTTCTGCGCTGATTGGAAGATAAAGAAGGGGCCGGATAAGAAAAGGCTGTGGGATTATTGCCTGGAGTTGATCGAGACCGATGACGAATTCATGATGAGGGTGTCCGCAGTGATGATGCTGGATCATTTCCTGGATGACGAGTATATCGACGAGGTGCTCAGACTGCTCACGACGAAGGACCACCCCGGATACTACTACAAAATGGGCGCCGCGTGGGCGCTTTCGGTCTGTTTCGTCAAATACCCTGAAAGGACGGAACCGATGCTGTTCTTAACTTCGCTGAACGATGAAATAAGGAACAAGGCCGTACAGAAGATATCGGATTCCTTCAGAGTAAGCGAAGAAGACAAAGAAAGGTTGAAAGAAAAGAAGAGAACTTTATGATCAGGATTCGTTCTCGATTATCCTGAATATCTCTTCCGCATTCCGGGTCCCTAAACGGGACCCCTTCCTTTCCAGAAAGACCCAGCCTCTGTTCGCGCACTCCCCTTGAAAGAGCGGGCATGTGACGGCGATGACCTTTCCGTGCTGGAAGGTCTCATCTCCCAGCATCATGGCGAACATGTCCTTCGGGACGCAGACGATGACCCTGTCGAAATACATCGATATCTGATTCAGCTGTCCGAGGTAGTCCTTTTCCTTTTGGACCCTTTCGTAATCCTCTTTCTTTGACATGACCTCTTCATAATTTGTTATGACCAAACTGCCGTGGACGAAACCGAATCTGGTCGATATCACGCCGTATGAGACATCGCACATCTTCCTTCCGTCTTTCTTGGCGTTGTCGAGTTTAGTTACCAGCTTCTTTATCTCTGCCGCGCGTCCGCCGAACATCTCGAAGGCAGTGGCCAATCCTTTTTTGAGGAATACGGTGGAGTCGTTCGTGACCACCAACACCGACCTGAGATTGGTTCCGCCTGTCTTCATTTCACGCCCTCTTTCCTGAAAACCTGTACGCAATACTGCAATTACCCTCCTCGGAGACCATGCACGGCCCCTTTGGACTTGTCGGCTTGCACGCCGTGCCGAACATCGGACATTCTTCTGACTTTATAAGTCCTCTCAGGACCTCCCCGCATTTGCATCCCGCAGCCTCTGCCTCCACTTCGGGGGTTTGCGATAGGACCTCTTCGTGAACGACGACTGCATCATGTTCAGCAAACTCGGGTTTGAGTGCCAATGCACTTTTGGGTATGATAGGGAATCCCCTCCATTCTCTGTCCGCAGGAACGAACGTGTCTTCCATCAGGCGCCTTGCGATGGGGTTGCCGTTCTCTTTCACCAGCCTCGTATATTCGTTCTCGACCTCGGAACGGCCTTCCTCTATCTGTTTTGTAAGCATGAAAGCCGCCATTAGCACATCCAGAGGTTCGAACCCTGCGACGACCTGCGGCATCTTGTACTTCTCGGAGAACGGTCTGAACGGCCCCAGCCCGGTTATGACTGAAACGTGTCCGGGCATTATCATGCCGTTCATCTTCGTCTCGCCCATCTCGAATATCGCTTCGAGTATCGGAGGACATATCCTGTGGCAGCTGTAGACGCTGAAATTCTTCGGCAGCCCTCCCTTCTTCAGCGGGACGCATGTCGACGGCGCGGTGGTCTCGAACCCCACGGACACAAATACCAGCGGCCTTGTCTGTTCGGATGCCATCCTGACCGCGTCCTCTATCGAATAGACTATCCTCACATCGGCGCCGTCAGCTTTTGCGTCGAACAGGGAGCCGACGGTGGTGGGGACGCGCATCATGTCTCCGAAAGCGGTCACTGTGATCCCGCTGCGGGCAAGCGTGATCGCGTCTGCGATCTCCTTGCTGGTAGTGACGCACACGGGGCATCCGGGGCCCTGGCATATCTCCACTCCCGCATCGGCCAGCATCTCTTCGAGACCGAACCTGACTATGGTGTCCTGATGTGTTCCGCAGACATGCATGAACCTGCTCTCAATGCCTGTGTCCTTAATGGCGGACAGGATCTTCTTAGCCGTCTCCCCGTCCCTGTATTTGAACATCAGTCAGCCTCCTCTATCTCAATGGACCTGACGCAACATGTCTTTCCTGCGGTCACCGTCACGGCGCTGCCGCATTTCGGACATGAAAGCACAGGTATCTGATAATGCGCATACTCATCCGTGCCCATGTAGTTTACCGGACCTTCGTATCCGCATTTCCCGCACGCCACCTTTATGTCCTCTTCCTCGATCATAAGCATGGAACCTTCCAGGATCGAGTCCTTGGACATTATCTCATAGGCGAATTCCATCTGCTCCGTCCCGAGGTTGGTAAGCTTCCCCACCGTGAGGATCACTGCTTTGACCGAGACTGCATCATATTTTTCGAGTTCCTTTTTGACGGCGGCCATAAGATCGGCCACAACGGAAACCTCATGCATCGGGAGGAGTATCTTCCTCCCAATATAAACAGCTCTTGTAATTTGTGAGGAAAACGCCATTTGACCCCCACAAAGACAGTCGATTTCGATGAATTAGATCGATCTGTCGTTAATCCTGCCATACTCATTCTTGTGGTCACAAATTCTATCTAGGAAATTACCAAATTGTCGGAGTCCCTGTTCACCCTGTATAGGGTCCTATGGCCCTTGGAAGTTCTATCGAATAATGATCTCCCAGCTTACCTTTTTTCTTTATGCCGCAAGATTCTGGGTTGCTGGTACTAATCAGCTCTCTAATTGCTTCTTTAGCTTTCCTGACAATGTGTTCCGGTGCACTTTCCTTCTTTTTCTTATATCGCTGTTCAAAAGCGCTACTCGTCCGAACCACCGGCATACTGTCTGGCTTCATAGGTCATCAAGGAACTTCATTATTGTTTCTCTCGGCGTGTCTGATGAAAATGACGTGTACTTACCGCAAAGATAATCATTGTGACTCTTCAGAAGATCTTTTTCCTCCTCCGGCGTTATTGGGTCATCGTCAAAATTCTTTGATCCTTTTGTAAATAGACACATCTGGTAAGTAAAAGATTGGCGATAGATCATTGCAATAAGATGTAGCTTCATTAATATATTTCAACGGCGAGATGAAATCTGCAATTGGGCTTGTGTTTGCGTATGCATCCATTTACTTTTCTTCCTCAAGTTTCAATGTCCCGTTGTCACTGACCTGGAGATCCCACTTGGAGCCCACCCTGTATGGTGCAGAATCCTCGAATTTATAGAATGATGTAAGTACCAAGAATGAAGGATCCATGCCATTGATTGTATATGTCTTGTATCTTTTGTCGTCCATTGGCATCATTCTTCCAAACTGTACTGCATACACATTGTCGTTTGAAGACCCGTCTGCGGCCCTTGATACGCTTAGAATCTCCACTTTCATTCTGTCACCTCTTCTATGCAGTATCAATGACGTGAAAAAAATTTCTTTTTTTTTGTATTGACACTTTGTAACAGAAAGAGTTACAGCCTTGATTCGTTCAATTACCTCCATAATGATCGCACATGGAGCGTACTGAACACCTTTCGCAGCGGGGATGGTTCGGAAGACAGACCGTTTGTCCGTGCCTTACGAAGTATTTGTTTATGTCTATCCATCTGTCCTCAGGGGTCATCCTCATCAGCTCCGTCTCTGTGGCACATGGGTCCTTTGTATTCACCAATCCCATAAGGTTGGATATCCTGTGAACGTGTGTATCCACGCACACTGCCGGTATCCCCATCGCATACGCTCTGACGCAGGCGGCCGTTTTCCTTCCCACCATCGGCAGAGTCAGCAGAATATCCGTATCCTCAGGCACGCGGCATCCGTGCTCTTCTTTCAAGATCCTGCAACAGTCTACTATGGCTTTTGCCTTCTGTCTGGGGAATCCAGCCGGATGTACCAGTACCGCAACATCGTCTGGTTCTGCATCTGCCAGTTCCTCTATCGAATCATACTTTCTGAAAAGGTTGTCTGACGCTTTTCTGGTGTTGTCGTCCCTGGTCCTCTGAGAAAGGATCGTTGCGATCAGCACATGGAACGGATCGGGCTCCCACTCCGGGCTCAGGCCTTCCGACGACCTTCCGGGATATGCTCCCCTGTCATATTCCTTTGAGAGTATGTCCAGTATCCGGGGTACGTCTTTCTTAACCATGCTATCGCCTCTTCTGCCGTGTGGAATGATCCGGTGACCAATATGTTCCTGTCATCCACTCTTGACCTCATCGCCAGGTCCATTGCGTCGGATATGCTTTCGCAGACCGTCGTATCCGAGTGTCTCCCGCCGAATATCTCTTTCAGGGTCTC
>JAISPV010000013.1 GCA_031274665.1 Candidatus Methanoplasma sp.
CAGGCAGGCGAAGATGCAGGGCAGCAAGCCGGAGACGATCCTCCAGGAGAGGCTTGCGGGCCTGAACGTGACCGAAAGCGAGATCAAAGATGCGCTGAAGCATGTCGAGCTGCCTCAGGATCCGACGGAATGGGATGACGACAGACTGCTGGCGCTTTGCATAAGGATCAGAGAGATCTCCAAACCGATGATCATCGCGATGAACAAAGCGGACATCTCTCCGCCGGAGAATCTCGAAAGATTGAGGAAGATGGGCGACAGCGCCGTTCCCACTCTCGCCGAGACCGAACTTGCTCTGAAGAAAGCGAGCGCGGCCGGGTTCATACAATACGTTCCCGGCGATCCTAGTTTCACGATCAAGCCGGGCGTCACCCTCAGCGAAGGGCAGAAGAAGGCCCTGGATTACATGGCGGAGAAGATGAAAGGGAACAACGGCACCGGAATACAGACATGCCTGGAGGGCTGCGTCTTCGGGATCCTGGACCTCATCGCGGTGTATCCGGTCGAAGACGAATCAAAGTACACAGACCACTTCGGACGGGTGCTGCCCGACTGCTTCCTCGTGCCGAGGGGCTCGACCGCCAAGGACCTGGCGTACAAGGTCCACACTGAACTGGGAGACAAATTCATCAGGGCGGTCAACGCAAAGACAAAAAGGACCGTCGGAGCCGACTACGTGCTTCAGGACGGAGATGTAATCAGGATAGTGGCGAACAAGTGATCACATGGAGACGATTGACGTAAGGCTCTTAACGGCATCCTACAGCAACGATGCGAACAGCAATGTGTATGTAGAACTGTTCGGCAAGACCAGGGAAAAGAGGTCCGTCACCGTCCTGTACTACGGGTTCGATCCTTACTTCTTCATCGTGGATCCGGGCGAGGACTCGGAGAAGGTGCTGAAAAGGGATCCCGAAGTGTTGAAAGTAGAGCATGCCCGCCTCTTCTACAAAGGTTCCGACCGCAATGTTCTCAAAGCGACAGTGAAGTTTCCGTGGAAGGTCCCGGACTACCGCAACGAATGGAAGAAGAAGGGTTTCACCGTGCTTGCGGCAGATATCCCTTTCCATCACAGGTTCGTCTACGACCACGACATGGGCTCCTGTATAAGGGTCAACGGCGAAAGGACGACCGGTCCGTATGCGACCGACATAATAATGAAAATGGACTCCTTCGAGAACATAGAGCCTTTCGACCCGGGCCTCAGGTTCCTTTCGTTCGATATCGAGAACAGCATCGAACATGATTT
This sequence comes from Candidatus Methanoplasma sp., assembly GCA_031274665.1. GTDB lineage: Archaea > Thermoplasmatota > Thermoplasmata > Methanomassiliicoccales > Methanomethylophilaceae > Methanoplasma. Next base: position 1,250 of record JAISPV010000013.1, read on the forward strand.
CATTTTCACAATATGTTCGGTAGTGGAGGAGGACGGGGTCTACCGGAGCAGCGAGCCCATCACGGGGAACGAGAAGGACATCATTACAAAGTTCGCAGATCTGATAAAGAAAGAGGACCCGGACATAATCACCGGATACAACATAGACAACTATGATATCCGAAAGATCTTGGAGAGATCGCTTGCCAACAAGATGAAGGACGCCCTGCCCTGGGGAAGGGACCTCGGACAGCCGCGCGTCGTCAACGAGAGGTTCTGGAGGCTGAAAGGGCGCATCGTAGTGGATGCGTGGTGGGCGGTAAAGCGCGAACTGCGGCCGAAACAGGAGACGCTGAACGCAGTTGCGCTCCAGGTCCTGGGAGAATCGAAGCTTGATGTCGACCCCAAAAAGATAGACACGGAATGGAAGAACAACCGCGAGAAAGTGTTGGAATACTGTGTGAAAGATGCGGAACTCGCCCTGAAGATACTTCTGAAGATCGGTACGGTAAGGAAAGGGATGGACCTTTCGACCGTCGCAAAGCTTCCGCTTGACGATGCGCTCAACGCCGGCTCGTCCCAGCTCGCGGATTCGCTTCTCATCAGAGAAGCGGACCGACAGAAAGTAGGTGTGCCGATGACGGGAAGAAGGGAAGCGGGAGAACATATCGAAGGTGGGTACGTTCATACGATGAATCCCGGACTGTACCACTGGGTATGCGTGCTTGACTTCAAATCGATGTATCCGTCGCTTATAATCGCAAAGAACATCTGCTTCACCACCCTTTCCCCGCAGGGGACCATAACGGCGCCCTCCGGCGCAAGGTTCCTGTCACCCGACAAAAGAGTGGGCATCCTGCCGAAGATATTGAAGGACCTCATGAAAGAAAGGGACGGCATTAAAGAAAGGATGAGGTCAGTTTCGGACGATGTGGAACGGAAATATCTTAACGGCCTTCAGGAGGCCGTCAAGGTGCTGATGAACACATTCTACGGGGTCTTCGCATCATCATTCTACAGATTCACGGACAAGAACATCGGCGCGGCGATAACGGCGTTTGCAAGAGACAACGTCAAGAGGATAATAAACGAGGTCGAGAAGGAAGGTATCACCGTGATATATTCTGATACCGACTCTTTGTTCATGCAGTCCCCCAAGCACGAACTTGACGGGTCCGTCGATTTCGGCAAGGGAATGGCGAAAAGATTCTCCACGGAAGGCGGCACGCTCGAATTCGAAAAGCTGCTGGAGCCTCTTTTCTCCCACGGGAAGAAGAAGCGATATGTGGGGAGGGTGGCCTGGCCTGTGAGGACGGAGGAACTCTTGGTAAGAGGATACGAGATAAGACGGTCGGACTCCTTCGACCTTCAGAGCCGCCTTCTGATGGAGCTGTTCGAAAAGATACTTGATGAGAAGAACGACGAGGCGACAGCGCTGGTGAAGAAGACCATACAGGATACGCTTGCCGAAAAGGTCGATATCTCGGACCTTGTGATCTCCAGGACCTGCAAGGGATTGAGCGCCTACGAGAACCCGGAGAGGATGAGCAATGTGCAGGCTGCCAACAAGATGGTCAAGAAAGGATACGACTTCATACCCGGAATGAAAGTATCGTGGATCGTCACCGACAGCAGCGTCGTGCCACAGGGGGTCGAGCCCTACATAAGCGGCGCAGTATTCGAGGGAGAGCCGGACTACAGATACTATGCCGAGAGATTAGCGCAGACAGCCTCCAGGATCACGGAAGTATTCGGGTGGACGGAGAAGGACCTCATGATGGGGAGCCAGCAGATGACGCTCTTCGACATGGGGTCCGAGGTTAAAGACTCCCCCGAAAAGAAGAAGAAAGAGGATGTACCGCCGAAGACCGTCACAAAAAGCCCCAAGCTCGAAGATTTCTTTTGAGAAAAAACAAAAAAAAGTTTAAAAAGCGTTTATTCAAGCATCAAGGCATCGCTTTGAGCGAGTAGAGGCAGATTGTATCTCCGGCGTATTCTATGCCGATCTCATAGATGTAGTGCGATGTCGCCTCATAGTAGAAGAGGAAATTTGTGTTTAACACAATGCTTCCCCCTATTGGAATGGTCCATATCTCGATGTTCTTGCCGCCGTGTATGGTTCCTATGGTCTCCGTCTTATTCGTGTTCTCGGCATCTATCGGCAATCCCCGAATGTTAGCGCTGACGAAATACTCCTCAACGGGAGTGGGTCCCAAAGGTACGGTGTACTTTATTCCGTACTGACCGCCGGGACAGTCCGCCACGACCTCTATCGTCGCAGTGTATCCCGCTGTCGGCGTACCGTAATTGTAAATGGTACCGATCGCGTCAGACGGCGTGTACGACGTTTGCCACTTGAGGTCATATGCTGTCAATTCGATCACTTCCGTTGCTTCCTCCCCCAATATGAGTTTGTACAACAATCCCTTCGCGGAATCGATATACGCCTTAGCGGGCATCGTCTCTTCCATGTACTCAAATACATCCAGTTTTTTATTGCCTTCGAAGGTCTTGATCGTTTCTTTTCCTTTATTTATCGCATCTTCCGGCACGTTGAACTCGCTTCCGCCTACTTTCGGGATCATACTGCAGACCGTGAAATCATATTCCGAGTATTCACTTTCTACAGTTACCTTCACGAGGGATTCATCTGCATTCTGCCCCAAATACCTAATTTCAGTTGCTCCGATCTTTATATTGTCATCAAATTGATCGTATCTCAGGAACGTCCCGGGCCCCCAGATCTTGTCTGCGGCCCCTCCGCCGTTGCCATTCTCATTGTTCTCATCGCCGCCGTTCAACAGAACGATAGCCGCTGCCGCGGCACTTACTCCGATGACCGCGATGATTATCAGGGCGAGAATGATCGTTGCTACCCCCGATCTGTCTTTTTGTATTCTTTTATTAAGCCCCATGGTTTTTCCTCCGACAGGTTTTTTTCATGAAATAAACAGGTTGAGATAATATAGTGTGTTAGAAGTATTTAATTAAAATATATTTTTTCTACGGCCGGTCGTGCGGGTATGCAAAAACCTAGTTTTTCTGTAAAAATTGTTTTTTTACATCATGGCTTATCCGTAAGAACGAAGGTGAATACCTCGCTGCCTGAATCCACTTCACATTTGTAAATGATGTGCGAACCCGGCTCATAATAGAATGTCCACTCATAGCCTACCGCATCAAAGAATTCCCATATACCTACGGAGACGTCGCCGTCTATCGTGCCTTTCAGGATGATCGAGACCCCCGTATACGTAGCTTCAACGGGCAGTCCCTGCGGGTCCTCGCTGAGGCGGTATGTGTCCAAGTAGAATAACTTGGAACTGTACACAACCCCGTATTGGTCGTTCAGACAGTCTGCAATACACGTTATCGTGGCAGAAAAGAGGTCCACCCCCATAAAACTCCCCATGTATTCGTATGCCGTACCGATCGATCCTGATTCGTTATATGAGTTCTGCCATTTGAGATCGCATGCGGTCAACACATGTGTCTCAATATACGACACCATTGTGATCTCATCCCTGTACGATAATCCGTCCGATATGCCGATATACGACTTTGTTGCCCTTCCCTCATAGGTATACTCCCATATGTCCACGGTCTTTTTTCCGCCGAGGGCGTCGATCTTAGTTCTGCCCTTCTTCACCGCATCGTCCGGCAGTTTCTTTTGGTTCAACCCATATTCTGTGAAGGATATCGTTCCCACGTCCATTTTCAGTCTGGTAAAATACGCATCCGCGTTCTGCCCGACGATCTCGTATTGTATTGTTCCGGCATGTATTTCATCGATCAGAAGATCATACTCCATCGTCGTTCCCGGCGCCATACTCTTTTGATCCTTTTCGCCGACGAAATAGACAAGTACCACTGCGGCCGCCGCGGCTATCACAATGACAACGATCAAAACCACAGCGATCGTGCCTATCCCGGACCTGTCCTTTTGGATTCTGTTCTTATTTTCCATGTTACTTCCTCCGATCATTTTCCCTGTGAGATCGAACGAGCTGAAAATATATAGGCAGTCCATTGTATTTAACAAAATTACCCTAACAAACCGGCCCTGTGGTCAATTTTATAAAGAAAAAAGTGTTTGGAAGCCGTTTATTCTGTGTTCACACAGGCTTTTTGGTGAGGTCGAAAACTAATTCAATTATGGCTGAACTCACTACAAACCTGTAGATCACGTGCGTGTTCGGTTCATAATAGAACACTATCTCGCTGCCGGCATCAGTGTATTTCCATTTCTCGACGGATACCTCTTCGTCCAGTATACTCAGGGTAGTGGTCTCCCCGGTATCTTCGGCATCTGTCGGTAATCCTTGAGGATCATCGCTGAGGAAATATGCCTTGCCGCCGCCGAATAGTGTAAAGTCATACACGACCCCGTACTGATCATCCAAACAGTCTGCGACGCATGTTATCTTTGCATCAAACACGAACCCTTCCATTTTACATTCATACTCATACGTCTTGCCGATGGATTTCGATTCTTTATATGACGTTTGCCATTTGAGAATGTATTCCGTCAGATCCTCTATCATTGTGAACCCTAACAATTTCAGTTCGATCCTATACACCAATTCATTCGAGGGGTCGACGTATGCTTTTACCTGAGTCAATGCCCCATTTGTTTCGGTTGTATATTCCAGGATGTCCAGGTGTTTTCTGCCGTCCATGGTTTCAATGTCGGCTTCGCCCGTCTTTTTCAGATCTTTTATTTTTTTCGGGGTCATCTGAAAAGTTGTGGATGTTACCTCGTCATCTTCCACATCTTTCACCATGATGAAATACTCGTCGGCGTTCTGTCCGATACAGTATTGTTCGAGCACCTCTAATATTTCATCGTTCAT
>JAISPV010000058.1 GCA_031274665.1 Candidatus Methanoplasma sp.
TTTCCGATCACAGGTTCGTATATGTTGCCGATCTTTGAGTACTCGAACGGCAGGTAATTTCCTGATGTCCTCAGGAACGGGTCCGGTGCGGCGCCGAAGAAGTTCATTCCGCAGGCGTAGGCTTTCCCATCTGCATTGCCGACGTTATTCGTGATGTCCTTGATCATAGCTCTCATGCCGTCCACGACCTCTTTGGCCCTGGCCTCTTCTTTGAACAGTTTCCCAAGCGATAATATCTGATCGAACAGGAGGTCAGAATCAAACTCCACATCGGCATTGATCGCAAAGACCGGAATGCCGAATCTGTTCTGTTCATCATCAAGTTTTGAAACATCGACGGTGGACGATATCACGATATCGACGCCGGTCGCGACGACCTGTTCGGCATCACTCGAGTCAACCCGGGGAAGGTCCTTCAACAGGTCCTTCAACACGAAAGAATGGGTACGATTGTCTGTATCTTTGAAACTCTCATTGATGTCAAGGTATGTGACCTTGTTCACGGCATCAAAATAAGAGACCGACTGCAACGAACATGCTTTCATCGCAAATATCGAGTTGATCTCTTCGGGGACCGTGACGTTCCTCCCTCTGGCATCCGTGATAGTGTTGCCGTCGGAGACATTGTCCCGCGTCAGCATATATGCGATCCCGGCGCCGGCCACCACAATGACCGCTACGGCGAAGATCGCAACCAATTTGTTGTTCATCATTTAATTTCCCCTTTCTAAACAAAGCTTAGTAACACCATATTGAAAATCGTGCTACTTAATACTTCACACCCGACGAAACAGGCGGGTGTAGAGAAGTTCATAGTAAATCTATAGGCCTCAGAGGCTGATATAGATTCCTGCCCGATAGTCTAAGAGGCGCTATGGATACACGACAACAGCCAATTCGCCTGAACCGTCGGGTCCGGTGACAACCAGTGATCTCAGGTCAGACAACCTATCACTCTTTCTTTTTTTGCTGGACCTGCTCTTCTTTAGGGCGGACGAAGGGACCGGGTCGAATTTAGACCTGTAGCTGAAGTCGGACCCCTCCCCTACTTTAGCAACCTTTCTTTAACTTTTTAGATAAGATGTAAGACTCCATTATATCCCTGCAGAAATAAGTCGCTGCTTTTATTTTAATCTGTTCGATGCCGGATATTTTTTGATCGCGTTGACGATGCTCGATGGTGTTCAGTGTTCAGATAATCGTCTGTTCTGTAGAGACCTTGGTTAAAGATATTATTATCCTGACCGCGCATCTCAATTGCCTTTTTCATAAGAGTTTCTATTCTCAACGGATCGATCATCAGAGGCCGCCCCTTTCCGAACAAAATTGTTATTATAGAATGACTCAATAAGTGTCACATGGCAAAAAGAGATCTGATATCAGTATTGGATATGAAGGACGAGTGGCCTGACCTTGTAGATCTGGCCATAAAGATCAAGAAAGAGCGCGGCAACCATAACGCTCCGCTCAAAGGCAAGACGCTGATAATGATATTCGAAAAACCCAGCACCAGAACGCGCATCTCCTTTGACGTTGCGATAACCGAGCTCGGGGGCCACGCACTGTACATCGATGGGTCCAATGTGCACATGGGACACGGGGAGACCGTCGAAGATACGGCGAAAGTGATGAGCAGATTCGCACACGGGATAATGTACCGCGCCTATGACTACAAAGTGATGGACCGTATCGGGGAGGTCGCGACCGTGCCGGTCATAAGCGGCCTGGACAACCTCGAGCATCCCTGCCAGGCCCTTGCCGACATGGTCACCATAAAAGAGAAAAAAGGCTCGTTCCGCGGAAAGAAGCTTGTATATCTCGGGGACGGCAACAACGTGTGCAATTCCCTTCTCTACTCAAGCGCGGTAATGGGGCTGGACATGATAGCCTGCTGCCCGGCGACAAGAATGCCGAACGCGGAGATAATGCTCGGCGCCGCGCGCATAGCGGATGCCAACGGATGCAAGATCTCAGCCTCGCACGATCCGATGGAGGCCTGCAAAGATGCGGACATCCTTTACACAGACACCTGGATCTCCATGGGGGACGATACCCCAGTGGATAAGGCGATCAAGCTGTTCAGTATGTATCAGATAAACTCCGAACTGCTTTCGATAGCGAAGAAGGACTGCATCGTCATGCACTGCCTCCCGGCGCACAGAGACCAGGAGATAACCGCGGAAGTCATGGACGGTCCGCAGAGCGTTGTCTTCGATCAGGCGGAGAACCGGTTGCATGCTCAAAAAGCGGTCCTCTACACTCTCCTCAAATGATCTGAGAGGAGACAAGGTCTTCCACGATATCTAGGAACTCCTCTTCCTTCCCGTCAGGGATGGTCGCGCCGGCAGCAACCTTATGCCCCCCGCCGTAACCGCCCACCATCTCCGATGCCGTCTTCATGACGAACGAGAGGTCGAGGCCCCGGTCCGTCAGAGCCCTCGTTGCCCTCGCCGATACTTTTATCCCGTCATCCGCCTCCGCGAATGCAAAAAGGGGAAGTTCCCTCTTTGCCTCCCCCGAGTTGAGAAGGATCCCCGCGACTATTCCCACAACGGTCTCCCTTATCTCACGGCCGGAATTGAAGTACTGTACGAACCTGCGTTCTCTCAGAAGGCGGTTCTCTTTTATGTGGCTGAGTGCGGCGGAGATGTGCTTCCGGTGGTCAGAACGATTCCTTTCGGCATCTTCCAGCGCGGTCATGTCGCCCAGACAGACCCTCAGGCCGGTCTCCGCGTCATCATACCTTCCGCATGAGTTCAGCACCGTAGCGAATTCTTTTGCATCCCTCAGGCCGGTATGGGGAGCGAATCTGGTTATTATGTAGATCTCGCCGAACAGCCTTCTCCTGGTCTCTTCGCTGTCGATGTATGACAGCAGGCGGCCGATGGCGGCTTTTCTTTCTTTCTCGTTCAGATCGCTCCATGTTCTCGGTTCATTACCGTTCTTCAGAGATATTTTCAGATCCGAGAAGAACGCGGTGCTGCCGGAGACGCTGTCGCTTATGCCGGGGACAGGAGGATCGTTGCCGTACTGAAGGAATTGGACGAGAGGCCTGTAGTCCCGCCCGAAGTATCGGATATCCTCCACTATTGCGATGTCTCCCGCAGAGACGGCCTCCTTCAGGATCGCCCGGTTATAGCCGATAAGCTTTGATTCTCTGCTGTCCTGCAGATCGCCGATCGCGCCCACGACGGCAAGGAACGCAAGGTCCTTGTTGGCGGGGTCTATCGTCTTCGAAAGGAGGTACGTCATCCCCGCCCCGCTGACCTCGTAGGAACCCGATACGCCGTATGTGTGAGGGTTCAGGTGGCGGATGTCGCAGAAATCGTCGATCGATGTCTGTCTGTTCCTCCATTTCGCATCGGGGATATGGTGGTCGGTGACGATGATGCCTGGCCTTTTGAACTCCGAAAGGTAGGCGCTGCCAAGATCGCATATCCAAACAATATCCTCGGCAGAGGAGTTGATCATCGCGACGGTCTCTTCCGTGATCTTTTTCTCAAACGTAAGCGTATATTCTTTATCCAGCCTGTCCAGCGTAGCGGAAGCGATCCCCCCGGATGCAAGGCCGTCGGCATCGATATGGGTAACGATAAGGACGCTCTTCGCGGACATTACCGCACCGGCGGCCTTCCTGAGGTCTCCGATGAGCTTATCGCAAAAAACATCGTCCCGATCCATGCTACCCCCATCCATCTGTATGAGGGAGCAGTAAGAAATACTATTGCATAGAACCGATTAATACAAGCAATCGCATCACAAGGCTATGCGTTCATATGAGATCCTCCCCGGCGTGAAGGTAACCAACGACAGGTGCCTGATACTCGACGACGGGCCTACCGTTGTCCTAGGGGATCTTCATCTGGGTTACGAAAGTGCCCTTGAAGAGGAGGGGATGTACATCCCGAGGATGAACACGGAATCGATAAGGGATGCGATGAACAACATCCTTTCCCGATACGAGCCGAAAAGGGTGGTCCTCCTCGGAGACATAAAGCATGACTTCAAAAGGTCCAAGCGCGAGGCGAGGGAGGAGGTCAGGAGGATAACGGACCTTCTGATGGAGGCCGCCGAAGTGATAGTGGTAAAAGGGAACCACGACAATTTTCTGCAGAACATCCTCTCTGAGATCGGACTGATGGCGGCCGACCATATCGACATGGGAGGGTTCAGGATGGAACACGGGCATGTGGATTCCGGGGTCAGGCCGGTGATCATCGGGCACGAGCACCCTTCGATCAGGATACCCGGCGAGATGAGCGGAGGTATGAAGATACACTGTTTCGTGCATCAGAAAGAAGACGGCGTGATCGTTCTCCCCCCTTTCAGCCCGTTCTCCGCAGGCAACGACCTGATCCTTGACGGAAAATGCATCATGGCGCCTGCGTTGAGCGGCTCCGATTATCCCGAAGCGGACATATACGGGGTGTCGGAGGTCGGGATAATGAAACTGGGAAAATTGAAGGATGTCGCGGACATCAGCTTTTGATGCCGCTCGGCCACTCCGAACACAATATTATCAATTACTACTGCAAGCCGACCTAATTAAATAAGTGTACTCTGTTTCGCCCCTTAGGAGATAACGCACATGGCAATGACTCCAAGAGAGAGAGTAATCGCAGCAATGAAATTAGAAGAGCTTGACAGGCCCCCGGTGGCGATCTTCCCCCAGGCGGCCACGGTCGGACAGATGGACAAGGTCGGTGCCGCGTGGCCCGACGCCCACAAAAGCGCAGAACTTATGGCAAAACTAGGGGCCGCACAGGCAGATCTTTTTGGATTCGAGTGTGTAAGAGCACCTTTCTGTCTCACAGTAGAGGCTGACAGATTCGGGTGCAGAACGGCGATAGACAAAAAAGATGCCCAGCCGATGATCAAAGAGCACCCCTTCCACTTTGACCCTATGACAGGAGAGTTCGACGACCCCGCGAAACTTATGGCCCCCGAGGAATTCGTTAAGGGCGG
>JAISPV010000103.1 GCA_031274665.1 Candidatus Methanoplasma sp.
CAGAAAATTCGGCGACAGCACCCTCATGAACAATTTCAAAGAATACTGTGAGTGCATCGAAAAGACCCCGTGGTTCACTTTCATGAAACCGGACCTCTCCGAATACAGCATCGGCGAGATGAAGGCCGATCTGATGGATCTCGAGAGACAGATGACGGAATGGAAAAGCAAGGGATTCATGTCGAGGATGTTCTCCAAAGGCAAGGTCAACAGAGAAGCGACCGTCATGCTGGACAAATACTTCAACACTTACAACGAGAGGACGGTCCAGACCGTCCTCGACGACCCCACCGGGAGCGTCAACTCACTGGCGGATTATGAACTGTATTCTTCCCGCGCCACTGTGTACGACAGGCTGAATGAGAAGGAGCGCATATACGGAAGGGACATCATCGCTCTGTCGAAAGAGGCAGGCTGGCAGTTCGGCGAGAGCAACAGCATGATCCTGAAGTACGTACTGAACTACCACCTGCAGAAGTTCGATGCCGACCACAAGGCCCTCCTTCAGGACATACAGGACTTTGACAGCATCGTTTCCGACATGGACCGCAAGATCGGCGAGAAAAAGAAGATCACCAAGAACCGCGTGGAAGAGATACTGCAGGAGAACATCCGTTTCATCACGGAATCCAAACGCCGCGGGGATATCGTGCGGGTCATCGAGAACAAGAGAAAATGGAGCCTGCACAAATTCATCAACCGTTACGGCTACGAACTCTTCAAAGGAGTGAAGATCTGGTTGTTGACCCCCGAAGTGGTATCGGACATAATGCCTCTGGAAATGGGGCTCTTTGACCTCCTGATATTCGACGAGGCCTCGCAGATGTATGTCGAGAAGGGGATACCTTCGATATACCGCGCAAAGAAGGTCGTGATCGCAGGCGACCACAAACAGCTCCGCCCCTCCAACCTCGGTTCCGGGCGCATTGAATACGGGAACGACGAAGATTACGAAGAAGAGGAGGACGAGGTCTCCGCGGTCCTTGAGGAAGAGAGTCTTCTCGACCTCGCAAGAACACGTTATGACAACATCCTTCTGAACTTCCACTACCGCTCGAAATACGAGGAATTGATAGCCTTCTCCAATTACGCATTCTACGGCGGCAAGCTTTACGTCTCCCCGAACGTGATCCAGCCCGAACGGCCTCCGATAGAGGTCCACAGGGTCAGCGGGGAGTGGGAGCACAAGGCCAACGTCAAGGAAGCAAGGATAATCGTGGAACTTCTGAAAGATTTCTTCAAAACGAGGAAAGAGAACGAGAGCGTCGGAATAATATCTTTCAACGTAGCACAGAGGGATCTGATCAACGACCTCATCGACGACGAATCCTCAAGGGACCCGGAATTCGGAAGGACGGTCAACCAGGAGATGATAAGGTTCGACAACGGGGAGGATGCTGGCCTTTTCATAAAGAACATCGAGAGCGTTCAGGGAGACGAGCGTGACGTGATCATTTTCTCGATAGGCTATGCGAAGAACCGGGACGGCAAACTCATGCAGAGGTTCGGATGGCTCAACAACAAAGGGGGTGAGAACCGCCTCAACGTCGCGATCAGCCGTGCAAAGAAGAAGATACACATCGTGTCCTCATTCGACCCGGAAGAACTTCAGGTCGAGACCTCGAAGAACGACGGGCCGAAGATACTCAAGAAGTATCTTCAGTATGCGCAGGCCGTCAGCAACGGGGAGAAGGACCTTGCCGCGAGCATACTGGAGTCGTTCGGCGACAACAGATGGAGATCATCGCCTCCTGTTCCGGGGGAATCGCCGATAACCGATAAGGTCTACAACGCGCTTGTGAGGAAAGGGTACAACGTGGAGAAGGACGTCGGTATCGGAGGCTATCAGATCGACCTTGCCATCAAACAGGACGATCGGTACATATTAGGGATAGAATGCGACAGCCACATCTACGAGATGTCGGACTCCACAAGGGAAAGGGACTACCACAGGCAGAAGTATCTTGAGTCGAGAGGCTGGCACATCCACAGGGTATGGACCCCGGGGATGTGGAAGGACCCCCAGAAGGAAATTAACAAGATAATCAATGCGATAGAGCGGACAAGCCATTGATCATCTCTCGGTCAGCACCGCTTTCTTTACCAGAAGGGTCCCGCTGCCCTTCTTCCATTCTTTTTCGTATTCGGTGATGGACAACGGTCTGCTGTGCATCGGCGAGTCCAGCGTCATGGATTCGTATTCCCCGCCTTCACCGATCACGCTTATACCATACTTTTCTCTGAGGGCCTTCAGTTCTGAGACCGCTTCCCGATCTATCTCTCTTCCGAGCCACGCTTCGCCGAGGCCTTCGGCATAACACCCCACGATCACCGCCTTTATGCCGGATGCCAGGATCTCATCCAGCACGATATCCTGTTCTTTTCTCCAAAGCGGGGCGACCACTTTTAATCCGAGCTCGTGACAGACCGTGTTGATCCTGTCCCATTGATAATCGGACCATACCGCCCCGGCCACTACTCCTTCGATGTCCAGATCGGAAAGCGCCTCTTCGAGGCTGAGCATATCGGACTCCTCGGAACCAGACGTCTCGGCGGTGACCAGCTCTTTCCCGAGGGATCCGGCCATGAGCGGCACCATCTCTATGTTCGGAACATGGAATATCCACGATCCTCCCGCTTTCGGCATTATGCTTACCAGATACGGGATCTCATGTCCCATCTGCTGTGCCAGATATAATGCGAGTGTGGAGTCCTTCCCTCCGGAATACAGAGCTGCTAGACGCATATTGACGATGATGGACATCAAGATAATTTAACCTTACACAGAACGCGGATCGCGGCGGACGATATCTGCCGCCGTTCCGGTACTGGGAAAGATGATAAATATCCAACTCGTTGTCTTTACTAAAGAGAAGGAGACGATGGCTTTGAACGACCCCGGCCTGAAGAAGATCGTAGCGGAAAGAGCGGTCAACGATTATGTTAAAGACGGAATGACCGTCGGGCTCGGGACCGGGACAACCTCTGAATACGCAGTACGAAGGATCGCGGAGCTTATCAAAGAAGGATTCAAGCTGAAATGCGTCGCAACATCCCAGCGTACGGCGGATCTGGCACAGACACTGGGGATCGTGATTTACGATATCGACCGCGTCGACCACATCGATGTGACGAT
>JAISPV010000086.1 GCA_031274665.1 Candidatus Methanoplasma sp.
AGCAGCCCGTTCAGGGGGTGCAGCAGCAACAGCAGCAACAGCCGCAGTCCACAAAGGTCATGTGTCCCACCTGCCACGGTCTGAACGATTATCCGTACAGATACTGCAACAGCTGCGGCCAGCCGTCGCCGATGGTGGCGCCGGGACAGCCTGTGCAGGCCCAGCGGGCACCGCCTGCCGCTGCGGGGAACACCGGGATATCGGCGAACGGGGGAAAGAGGTTCAATAACTGTCCGTATTGCGGAGAGGACCTCAGCGGTCTTCCGAAGACCCCCAAGTTCTGCCCTTACTGCTCTGAGCAGCTAAACTGATCCGGCTTTGCCGGATCTTTTATTTTTCCTTTTATCCTGAATCAAGACCAAAAATATCGAGACATCTCGGTGACCTTCTGATCAGACCAGATGTTCATCAAGACCTTGAGGGGAATGATATTATTTGCCGTCAAAGAACCCCTCTTCAGCGAGTCTTCTTCCGCGTTCCAATTGTTCAAGGACATCGCTGCACGCTCCGGGTTCCCTTTTGTCGGCCTCCTCAAAAAGGAGCAGTAGTATCTCGACCTCTTCCCTTGTCGTTATCTCCCACTTGTCAAATTCTCTTTGATCCCGCACATTCAGTTAATATGATCCTGTCCTGGTTCCATGGTCCGGACCGCAGATACAGCCTCTCTGATAGGTCTTTTTTTATACGAAATTCGTAGAAATATTACGAATATATATCTTTTAATCGAAAAGAATGCTATAAATAGTAGAAATGCTATGTACATTCGGAGGTAAGTGAAGATCGCAAAAAGAAATACGTCAAAACCCTGCGGCGAGAATGATCATATGATGGAGTTAGGCGTCAAAGAGAAAGACTGGTCGATTGACACTTTCCGCTGTACGCTCTAAGGATCCTCACGGTACATTTGCAAGATTCAACGGATGACCGCGGCAATCCGGCTACGGCCGGGACCTTTACCCTTCGGGGATCACAGTTCTCGATCTTTCATACTCATCGGCTTGAACCTTCTCAGCCTCAGCGCGTTCGTTACAACGGATACCGATGAAAGCGACATAGCTGCCGCCGCGATCATAGGCATCTCTGAGACCATGTTCATCCCGAATAAGTAGGGAAGGCCGGCCGCGATCGGGATACATACCGCGTTGTAACAGAACGCCAGGAACAGGTTCTGTTTCACATTCCTAAGCGTCGCCCTTCCGACCTCGATGACAGCGGGAACGCTTCTGACATCATCGTTCGTGACCACGACGTCAGCCGCCCCGATGGCGATGTCCGTCCCCGAGCCGATCGCTATCCCGATGTCAGCCTGGGTAAGCGCCGGAGCATCGTTGATCCCGTCTCCCACCATGGCGACATTCTCCCCTTTGACCTGAAGTTCTTTGATCACGTTCACCTTGTCTTCGGGCAAAGCCCTTGCATGTACCTCTCGAATGCCCGCTGTTCCTGCGATAGCCTTTGCGGTCCCCTCCGAGTCCCCGGTGACCATGACCGCCTTTACGTTCAATTCGTTGATAGAAGAGACACCTGACGACGCATGCTTCCTTATGCGGTCGGATATCGCGATGGTCCCTGCATATTCTCCGTCGATGGAAACGAAGACGGCCGTCTTTCCGTCGGCCTGCATTTCCGAGACCTTTTCGTTCTCTGCACTGACGCCTGTAAAGTCTGCGCTGCCTACCGCCACTTCTCTTCCTTTAACTTTGCACCTTACGCCTCCGCCCGGTTCCGAAATGAAGTCCGAAGGTTCCGGGACCGCTATCTTATTCTCATCGGCGTAAGAGACTATCGCTTTTGCCAAAGGATGTTCCGATCTGATCTCGGCAGATGCGGCGAACCTTATCACTTCGGCCTCTGGGATATTAGATAATATATCGGTGACGCTGGGTCTTCCTTCTGTTATCGTCCCGGTCTTGTCCAGGATGACCGTCGTTATGCTTCCGGACCTTTCCAATGCGGCCGCGTTCTTGAAAAGGATGCCGTGTTCGGCGGCCTTGCCTGTGCCGACCGTTATCGCCAGCGGAGTCGCCAGGCCTAATGCACAGGGACATGCGATGACAAGGACCGAGATCAGCACCAGAACGGAGAATTCGATATCTTTCCCCGAAACAAGCCAGATCAGGCATGCTGCGGCCGCAACGGCGATCACAACCGGGACAAAGACCGCGGCGACCTTGTCCGCGACCCTTGCGACAGGCGCTTTCGTCCCTTGAGCATCCTGTATCATCCTGACTATCTTGAACAGCGCCGTCTCCCTGCCGACCTTCTCCGCGGTCATCTTCAGGCTGCCGTTCATGTTCCTCGTGCCGCTGTATATGCTGTCGCCTGCGCCTCTGGTGACGGGCATGCTTTCTCCGGTGAGCATCGATTCGTCTATCGAGGATACCCCTTCCAGGATCGATCCGTCGGCGGGTATCCTCTCACCCGGCCTTATTATGATCATGTCACCTGCCAAAAGGCCGCCGGCCGGTACGGTCGTCTCCTTACCGTCCCTTATGACATTGGCGGTCGGGGGGGCAAGGTCCAAAAGCCCTTTGACGGCATCGTTCGTCTTCACTTTGGATCGGGACTCGATGTACTTCCCGACAGAGACCAATGCGATTATCACGGCCGCGGAATCATAGGCCAAGGAGTGGAGGGCATGCGGGTCCCCGGAGAATATCTGCATTGTCGCATAAAGGCTGTAGACGACCGCGGCGGTGGTACCCAATGCGATCAGGGTGTCCATGGTCGGGGTCCCGGAAAACAGTGCTGGGTATCCTTTGGTGTAGAACCTCCTCCCCGCTATCAGCACGGGTATGCACAACACCAGTTGGATCACCGAATATATCTCCGGCCGGTCGCTGAGAGGGATGTTGAGCCCGAACATCGGGCCCATCGCGAGAATAGATAGCGGAACCGCGAATATGATAGAGATCATGAGATCCTCCCTCATCCTCTCCGCGTTCGATCTTTCTCTCTCGGCAAGAACGTCTGGGTCATCCTCAAGGACATCGTATCCCGCTTTCTTTATCGCGGCGGCGATCTGCTCCTTTCCTATCTTGTCCCTATCGTACAGAACTGATACAACGTTATTGGAGAAGTTTGCGTTGGCCTCCTCTACCCCGTCCAACCTCCCGAGCGCTTTCTCTATTGCTGCGGAACACGCAGCGCATGTCATACCGTCGGTCCTGAGGTTTATTCGGTCTGCGCTGTTCATCAGAACGATCCGTGTTTGACCTTCGATCTGAATCCGGCATCCAGCACGGCGCGGATGAGGTCTTCTTCCTTCACGCCCTCATGCACGACCGCGGCGGTCCCTTTCTTGAGATCGACCTTTACATCGCTCACCCCGTCCGTCCCGAGCAGGATGTCGCTGACCTTCCTTGAACACATCTCGCATGACATGCCGTCTATCTTCAGAACCGTCTTGGACATGATGAACGATCGTCTTCGGGATATACATCGTTTGCTCCCGCCGGCACATGCCCGTTCTTCGAAGATAAAATATAAACTCTGAATGCGATTGACAGCATGGGAAAATGAAAGATCTTAAAGATTACGTCAAGACCATACCCGACTTCCCCGAAGAAGGGATAATGTTCAGGGACATCACCTCGGTCATCCAGGACCCGGACGGGTTCGGGCTCGCGGTGGACGGTCTGATAGCTATGCTCACGGATACGGATTTCGACCTCATCCTCGGATCGGAATCGAGAGGGTTCGTCTTCGGCGCGCCTGTGGCATATGCGATGGGCAAAGGTTTCATACTTGTACGTAAGAAGGGCAA
>JAISPV010000122.1 GCA_031274665.1 Candidatus Methanoplasma sp.
AAACAAAAGCATATTCGGTTTCGTCAACGAAACGACTTCTTTACTGGTATCAATGATCGAAGAAGAGATAACCTCCATTAAAAACATAGTCTACTCCAAAGAAATAAAGATCAAGGAAATGTCCAAGATCCCGCTCTTCTCCGAAATAAAAATTTGATTATTAAAAAAAGGGGGACTCCCCCTCCCCCTTAGACCCTCCTCTCTGGGTTATGACATCGCGTCATAGCCCAGTTCAAAGGCTTTCGAATTCAGTTCCTTTGACCTTTCGGGCACGATCTCCAACAAGACCTCTTTTAGAAGATCCTTGTCCAGCGGGAACCCTTTAACTGCGGCGACCGCCCCGACCATCACGGCATTGGCGGCAACAGCTTTTCCCAAAGATACTGCGACCTTCGTGGCATCCAGCGTCTTGAGGTTATCTGTTCTGGACCTTACCGAGTCGACCAGTTTCTGAACGTCCGGATATTCCTCGAACCCCGCCGCGACCGCCGAGGGGTACACCGGGTCGAGATTCATCAGTATGAATGTTCTCTCATTGCCGAGGGAGAGATACCTGCACGTTTCTACGGGCTCGAATCCCATTATCAGGTCCGCTCCGCCGGCGGACTCCAGGGGACTTATGATGTCGTCGCCGAAACGCAGCGTCGATATCACACTCCCTCCCCTCTGAGCCATGCCGTGTACCTCGCTCATCGACACTTGGTGTCCGGCCCTCATCGCCGCCGTGCCCAATACCATAGAGGCCATGAGCACGCCCTGCCCTCCGACGCCGACTATCTGCACAGTATACTTCATTCTTTCACCTCAATGGCACCCTTGGGGCAGACATTTGCGCACATTCCGCATCCTATGCATTGTGCTGGCTCTGTCCTGACAATATCTCCTTTCTTGACAAGGGCCGGGCACGCTATCGTTTTGACGCACATGTGGCAGTGTATGCATTTGTCCTGATTCACATGGCACTCCCTGACCCTCAGCTTGTTGTTCCTCTTCAGCTCCAGCGGGCAGGGGCATTTTGAGACCACCACTGCAACGCCGTTGAAGTCCAGTGCGTCCTTCATTACCTTCTCGGCCTCTTTCACGTCGTAGGGGTTGATGGTCTTGACGAATTTTACGCCCAGTCCTTTGACCATCGTCTCTACGTCGATGGGCTCGGTGTTGATGCTGCCGAAGCCTCTTCCCGTCCCGGGGTTTGGCTGGTGGCCGGTCATCGCGGTCGTCCTGTTGTCCAAAATGACGGTGACGATCTTGTGATCATTGAAAAGCGCGGATGTCAGCGGCCCTACGCCAGAGTGGAAGAAGGTAGAATCCCCTATGTAAGCGATCGCCTTCTGGTCGGTCGACTTATCGAACCCTCCGGCGGCCCCGACGCCCCCTCCCATGCATATCAGGAAGTCCGCCGCGTGGAACGGAGGCTGCAGACCAAGGGTATAGCAGCCTATGTCCGAACAGTATACCACTTCTTTTTTACCGACGGCCCGCTTTCCGGCTGCGAACATACCTCTGTGGGGGCAACCTGCACACAGCGTCGCCGGGCGGTTGGGCAGTTTCACATCGGCAGGGGGAAGAGGCGCCGACATGTCTTTTACTGCGATCAGCTCTTTCAGCCTCTTCATTGTGTCCGGGGAATATTCCCATTCTCTCGGCAGATGCCCGGACCTCTTTCCGTATATAGGAACGCCGAGGCCGTTCTGAGCGCATATCCGGAAGACCTGGTCCTCCAGGAACGGTTCGAGTTCTTCCACGATGACCACGTACCTTTTGCCTTTGATGAAATCGGCGATCTTCTTCTCAGGCAGGGGATTTGTGAATCCAAGTTTCAAGATGGCTGCACCGGATGTGTATTCTTTGACATAAGTGTAGCTCACCCCCGAAGTGATCACTCCGATATCCCCGCTGCCTTCGATGCGGTTCAGAGGCGAGACCTCGGACAATTCCTGCGCTTTTTTGTTGAGTTCAAGCAGCCTTACCCTATTCAGTCTGGCGAAAGCGGGTATGTTGACGAATCTTTTGTCATCCTTGTAAAAGTGTCCTTTGGCGGGCGTGTCCGTTCTCGGCCCGTATTCCACTATCGATCTCGCGTGGTTGACGCGGGTCGTCGTCCTGTATATGACAGGTAACGTAAGCGCCTCCGATATTTCATATGCGTATCTTATCATTTCTTTTGCTTCAGCGGGGGTGGAAGGTTCCATCATCGGCAGCAGAGAAAGCGTCGAATAATACCGGTTATCCTGTTCGTTCTGAGAACTGTGTGCGGAAGGGTCGTCTGCGCTGAGGACAAGCATCCCGCCGACTATCCCCGAGTAAGCAAGTGTCATCAAAGGATCGGCGGCCACATTCAGCCCCACGTGCTTCATGAACGCGAACGACCTTACGCCGGCGGAAGCGGCGGCGGCGGACACCTCCAGCGCCACTTTCTCGTTCGACGAGAATTCAAAGTAGATTCCCGCATCCTCGGAGATCTCTTCCAAAATGTTGCCGATCTCCGACGAAGGGGTTCCGGGGTAAGTGGATGCGAATTTTACTCCGGCCTCTATCAGGCCTCTCACGATGGCCTCGTTGCCCAGCAGCAGACCCCTGCCGCTTTCCTCAAGAATGCTCATTATCAGGACACCTCGTTCTTTGGGTATATCCACCTTATACTTAATTGGATTTCGTTCGGAAAGAGCGCCTTATCCCGGCTTCGGAAACGGAAAATGATAATAACAAAAAGAGTTGTCTCATGCTTACAGCAGGGGTAGCCAAGCACGGAAAAGGCGCAGGACTTAGGATCCTGTTCTTAGTGATACAAGGGTTCAAATCCCTTCCCCTGCACCATAACATTTGATCCGCCATTTAAATATTGTAATATCACTGCATACGATCTTTCATGCGCCGTTTGAGGAACCAGGCTGTTTCCTACGGACAAGCGCCTTTCGGCAGGATATCTGAGAATGAAGCTCATCTTGTCACGCCTTATGCTGTGCCGGCATAGAACGCGATTTTCATATCCTTCCTTGGCGCGGATACGTTCTCCGCAGCGCATCGATATGTATCATCTTTCGATGCACCATACCGCATACAGCGGAACGCTTTTTATGTCATTGTCGAAGCCGAAGTTCTTTGAAGAAATGCGTATGGAATATTCGGGCGAGTAAATTTTCACGTACTCACGGAGCCCTTTGGCCATGACGTTGTCCGCAGCCTTTGTCTCTATCGGTATTATCTTTCCTTTCCCGTCCTGGATGAGAAAATCCACTTCCGCCTTTCCGTGGATGCCCCAATAGTATGGTGTGAAACCGTTCGCCGTAAGCTCCTGCATAACGTAGTTCTCAGCCATGGCGCCTTTCGGCCCTCCGGATATGCCATGCGTTCTGCTCGTTATCATGTTGTACGGTATGTCACTCTTTGCGTTGAGAAGGCCGACATCGCTCATATACGCCTTGTAGGAGTTCAGGTCAACGAACGCTGCAAGCGGCATCTCCCCTTCGGTGGCCCTTTGGCATTGCAGAACTAATCCTGCAGAGATCAGCCATTTCATACTGTCTCCATAACTCACAGCTCTCGCACGGCTCCCGATCACAGAGTATTGGAATTTTGTGTTCTCTTTGGCAAGCTGTGCCGGTAAACTGTCATAGACCGCTTCCGTCTTCACCCTTTCCGACGCCGGGGCGTATTTGCCCATATCTCCTAAATATGTCGTGAGGACCTCATGCTGTATCATCCTCACAAGATCCGGGTCCTTCGTCTCCTTCCACTTCGATATCGCTTTCGGCATCCCGCCAGTGAAGAGAAATGTCCTGTATAATTCCATCATTCTGTCGTTTTCCGGGTCGTTCCTGTTCTCACGGAACGATTCCTCTATCAAGGGGATGGCGAACGGATTTATCTCTTCCAAGAATTCACGGAACGTCATTGGATACATCGTAAGCAAGTTAACTTTTCCAACCGGGAACGATGTCTTCTCCCTTACCAAGTATGAGTCGAGGAGACTTCCCGCACCGATGATGTGGTATTCCGGCGCCTGTTCGCAGAAGTACTTCAGTGATGT
This sequence comes from Candidatus Methanoplasma sp., assembly GCA_031274665.1. Taxonomy (GTDB): domain Archaea; phylum Thermoplasmatota; class Thermoplasmata; order Methanomassiliicoccales; family Methanomethylophilaceae; genus Methanoplasma. The sequence goes on from JAISPV010000122.1 coordinate 4,031, forward strand.
TATCGCTCTTCCGCATGCCTGTATCTCGTCAAAGAACAGCAATGTCTCATTCGGAATTATGGACCGTCCGGAATGTCTTTCCAGCTCTCTGATTATCTTCTTCGGTTCTAGATCGCCGTCGAATATCGATTTCAGGCTGTTTCCGGCCTCAAAGTTGAACATTGCAGTGTCGGCATAATTCTTCTTTCCGAACTCCATGACTGTATGGGTCTTACCTGTCTGCCTCGCTCCCACAAGAAGCAACGGCATTCTGTCCTTGCTGTTCTTCCATTTTTCCAGATCCTGCTCGATCAGACGTTTCATTGTTATTCCCTTCCCGTATTATAGGGCACGGCGTGATGTGATAAATAATTTTGTACAAAATATTTACATTTTTCGGGCGAATTATGTAATTATTTTGTATATATTTATGGTGAATACAACAATCGCGATGAGAAAGACACACACAACCCTTAAGTGTACTGCTATCGTTTTTGACACGCTTATACATGGATCAGAAAAGAAGCCCGCTCGTGGACGAAT
>JAISPV010000041.1 GCA_031274665.1 Candidatus Methanoplasma sp.
GAACACACTGGTATTCGTCGGCTATCAGTCAGAGGGGAGCATCGGCCGTACCATACAAAGAGGCCGCCAGGATATCACGTTGAGCTACAAAGGGAAATCGATGACATTGGATATCGAGATGAACCGTGTGACGGTCGACGGATTCTCCGGGCATTCGGACCGCAAGCAGCTGATGAAAGACATCTCATCGCTTGAGCCGAGACCGGACAAGATAATAATAGGCCACGGCGAGGACCGAAAATGTACGGACCTTGCTTCATCCATCTATAAGAAATTCAATATCGAGACCAAGGCCCCGCAGAATCTGGAGACCATCAGGCTGAGGTGAGTGTTTGAGATTCGTCGTAGCGATAACGGGCGCATCGGGGAGCATATACGGAATTCGCCTTCTCCAGGAGCTTCCGGGAGAGAAGATCCTTGTGATGTCCAAGATCGCAAAGATGATTATCCCGAGAGAGACAGGGATGCAGATCGAGCAGGTCGAGGCGCTTGCCGACAAAGTGTTCGAAGACGACGACCTCTTCGCATCCATCTCGTCCGGGTCGTTCTATCACGACGGTATTTTCGTCGCGCCGTGCAGCGAATCCTCCGTGGCAAAGTTCGCATCGGGAATATCCGACACTTTGATATCTCGGGCCGTATCTGTATGCGTCAAAGAAGGGAGGAAGGTCGTTCTCGTCGTAAGAGAGACGCCCAAGAGCGCCATTATGCTGGAGAACGAGCTGAAGCTTGCCAGATGCGGCGTCGTGATCATGGATGCCAACCCCGGATTCTACTCCGACCCTCTTTCGATCCGGGACATGGTCGATTTTATTGTAGGGAAATGCTTGGATCAAGTGGGCATCCCCCACGATCTATTCAAAAAGTGGGAATGATCTCACTCCAAATAGATCGCCGGCCTTCCGGGGACCGCCGCCTTTGATTTGTTCTGGGGGTCGTATCCCGCATTGTCGGACGAGAATACCTCCACTTCCGCATTCAATTCCTCTTTCAAGAAATCCTTTGCAGACGAAAGAAGAGCATATTCGTCGGTATCTACCACATATCTCATCGAACCGGGAGAGGACCTCGTAAGATCGGTGACCACTTTTTTGACGTATTCCGATACGGCTTTTCCGTTCTTCCGGAGGTTCTCGTCCTCCATGCATCTTTTCGTAAGTGAAGGTATGTCCAGTCTGCCGTCGTTCATCATATCCAGGCCCATCCTCATTACGTCCCTCCTCCATGAAGGCGAGGTGTAAAGGAATAACCTTTCGGGTTCTGTCCCGGTCACCTTCTTGATCTGTGAAACATCGGACATGACGCCTCTGATGAACTCTTCGCCGTATTCCGCAGAAGCGGACATCCTGCCGGGGTCCGGCAGCTGAGCTGACGATACAAGACCTTCAAAGCCTGCTCTGCTCCACAGCTCTTCTGCTATGTGGGGTGTAATAGGCGCCATTAATGGGATCCAGACCCTCATGGCATTTGTGATTGTGTCTCTGTTGTTCCCGCCTCTTCTGCCGTACCATTTGATGTCGTTAAGCATTTCGAAATATACGGCCGTCGCCATTTGTCTGAGGTCGTACTTTTCCATCGCAGACCTTATTGACTGCGAGTGGCCGTTGGCTCTCGAGATCAGCCATTCGTCGATCTCTTTCTTTTCTCCGCCGGCATCGGATGAAAGGAGTTCATCGATGGTACCCACGATCCTCTCCAGTCTCTGGCGGTACGTCATCACGGTCTCTTCGCTCCACTCAACGTCCACGAACATCGATGCTACGTGCGCATAATACAGCCGGAGGGTATCCACGCCGAATTGCTCCACTGCTCCGGGTATCGGCTGCGCACCGCCCTTCGATTTTGATATCTTGCTCTTCTTACCCGTTATGTACCAGTTGACAATGATCCCCCTCGGCTGCATATCGTCCGGAAGTATGGCGCGGTGGTTGAACAGGAAGGCCGGGAAATGCACGGTCATGTGTTCTTTGCCGCCTAAGTTAAAGTCAAGAGGATACCAATATCTCACATCCTCCCGTATCTCCTTAAGAACATCTTCGGGAATGCCGGTGTTCTCCGATACTGTTCTGATGTTGCCTTTACCGAACACAACATGGTCGAAGAACTCCTCGGTCATGCCGTCCGGGGTTATCTTCCCCTCGTTGGCATATATCGATATGAGGTAATACAAAGGATACAGGGAGGAATCGGATATCGCTTCGATGATCCATTTATTGTCAAGCGGGAACCTCGTCCCGAGCCAGTTGCCCTGTCTCACACAGGCGCGTTCCCTGAACCACCTCAGTGTGGCATGTACGTTGTTATAGAATTCCGGAGGATAGATCTCCATATCTTTGCAGTGTTCGCTCGTCCTTTCGGTAAGGTCCTCGTTCGCGTAGTCGATGAACCACTGGTCGTCGATCCTTTTCACTCTGACGGTCATGCCGCAACGGCATACCACTTCCTCGGTGAGGTCGTGGAACACTTCCGCCTCCCCGGAATCGATCATGACCTGCTTCATTTTTTCTTTGGCCTCTTCCACCTTCATTCCGGCGAACGGCCCGCAGATCTCTTTCATGCGGCCCATGTGGTAGCCGTCCTTGTACACCTGTTTTTTTGCTTCGTCGAGCCTCGGGTCTCCCGGTTGTGTGATGCCCATTTGATCTATGGCGTCCTTGGCGGGGAATTCCCCGTACCCTTCGATCGATATTATCGAAACAGGCACGACCGAGTCGAGAAGCGATGCGGAAAGGCCGTATCTCTCCGCGAGTGCCGCATCTTTCTTCAAAGCGTCAAGCGAGACCCAATCGTCCGGGGCGTCTGACGGGACGGATGTGACAAGACCGCTTCCCACATTAGGGTCGGAGAACGATGCGGGGAGGACGGGCACCTCCTTGTGTATCATTGGCGCCTCGCACTTCCAACCTATCATCTCCCGTCCGTGGATGGGGGAAAGGACCGTTATGCCGTCCTTCTGCAGTTTAAGCTTCTCGGCGGCCTCTTTGGAGACTATCCACGTCTCATCCCCTTTCTTTATCCTTGTGTATTCGACATCGGGGTTCACCCAGAAACACACCTGCCCGTACACCGTCTCGGGTCTGAGGGTCGCTGCGACAAGATATTCGCTGCCGCGCCTGAATTTCAACAGTGTGTACTCCTGGACCTCCGCGTTCCCTCCCTTAGAGATATCTGTCTCCGAAGCGTCCACTGCGACCGGTCCGTGGATCGGACAGGTTGGAGAATAATACGGTTTCTGTATGAGAAGGCCTTGATCGTTCAATTTAATGAACTGCCATTGCATGAATTTTGAGTAGTCAGGGTACACTGAACAAGTGAACCTTCTCCAATCCGCAAGGAACCCGAACCTCTTCCAATAGCCGTTTATGTAGACGCCATTGAAATAATCGACCACTTTCATCGGATCTTTCAGATCCTCCAACTTCTCCTGCGGGCAGCCGTTCCTCAAAAGATAGTCGATGAAATCCTTATCTTTGTTAGCTACCCTTGAAGCGAGGGTGATGGCGCCGTTGCCGGTGGCATGTGTCCCGACGGGGAACATTACATTGTACCCCGTCATCCGTTTGTATCTGCCGATGGCGTCGGCGTAGGTGTAGCCGCGCAGATGTCCGACGTGAAGGAACCCGGTGACCCCGGGGTATGCAAAGATGATCATGAACTTTGGTCTGCCGGCGATCCTCTCGGCGCGGAAAAGTCCTTTTTCCGACCATTTCGCCTGCCATTTCTTTTCCATTTCGCTGTAACCAGACATCTGAGCCCTCAGCAGTGTTACGCTCTAATGTACGCCTTTATTAAATAATATTCTATTAAGATATATCAAGAGATATCAAGAGATATCAAGCTTGTTTGTTCTTATGCGTGTCATCGCGCCGCTTAATAACGGCGATCTGTAGCCTGCCTTGGGAGAAGTTTTTATTCAGTATTCGTCATACATATTACAAATCATGTGCTGGCCTGATGGTAATGGTCATGCATCAAGATCGAACGGCATTACAATGTGATACATTTGTACTACAGTTTTATATACTTGTATTACATATATCTTCCTGCGAGCTATGAGGGATGGGACTCTACAGCTCTACGGTGATGAAATGGGCGAAAAAGAACTAACTATCTCTATCAGGATGGGAACCGAAGACCTCCAGCTAATGGAAGACTTCATGACAGAGAAGGGTATCGACAGCCGCTCACATTTCGTCAGGGATGCGATAGCCGGGTACATAAGCTCCCAACGGAGCAGATCCGGCGGTGTAAGATCTGAAGGCGGGGTCTTCGTCCGCTTCAGAGAGGTACAGATGGAAGCCCTTAGGTTGATGGTGGAAGATGGGACCGCCTTCGACGAAGAGGAATACATCAGAAGATGCGTGCTCGAGAAGCTTGTGTCGCCGGAGTCCGAAGCGGATTCGGCGGACCGTGCTTTCAAGGCTGCGCAGCTGGCCTCGAAAATGAAATGAAGAAGGGATGGGAAATATTCCCGCGAAGTGATGGGAAGGTACAAAAATACCTCTTCGCCGGGATCGAAACACCTTTAATGGGGATGCACAAATGGAAGCAAACAGAAAGGAAACTGACATATCCGTTACGATCGAGCCTCGCGTCGCGGTGATCGGTCTCGGAGGTGCGGGATGCAATGTAGTAAGCGGTTTCTATAATGCACTTGCGCCAGTTGATACCATCGCCATTAACACAGACAGAAAGGCCCTGGACGAAACAGCCGCAGATAAGAAAATTTACATATGCAAAGCGGTCACAAAGGGCGAGGGCACAAGAGGCGATGCAAGACTCGGCAACAAATGCGCCAAGATCCATGAGGACGAGATAGAAAAAGCGATAGTCGGACACGACGTCGTCTTCCTCATCACGGGACTCGGCGGAGGGACAGGGACGGGCGCGACATCGGTGGTTGCGGAGATCTGCAATCGCAATAATATGATGACATTCACGATAACGATCAATCCGTTCTTCTTCGAGACCGACAGGATA
>JAISPV010000109.1 GCA_031274665.1 Candidatus Methanoplasma sp.
TGCGGGGACTTTCTCGTAAAAGTGGCAGGATTCATCGATGACGAACTGGAAAAGCTGTACGGCCTGGAAAGGTATTATCTTGTCAAGGACCGGGCCGACCTCGTCGGACATCTGACATTCGGACTGGCGCCGCACACGTCCGGCTGCATCCTCTGCCGCATAATAGGTTATTCGGACATTAACGGATGCTACGGTCATCCGTTCTTCCATGCCGCAAAAAGAAGGAACTGCGACGGGGACGAGGACTGCGTGATATTGGCGCTCGACTGCCTTTTGAATTTCTCGAGACTGTACCTTCCGGAAAAGCGCGGAGGGCTGATGGACGCGCCGCTCGTCCTTACGACAAGACTCGACCCGAACGAGATAGATAAAGAGGCGCACAACATCGACTGCCTCAGAATATATCCGCTGGAGTTCTACAGGGCGGCGATGGAGATGCGCAATCCGAAGGACCTGGAGAAGACGATGGACCTCATCGCGGGACGCACCGGCACCCCCAGACAATACGAGGGGCTGGGTTTCACGCACGATACCCGCGATATCTCCGAAGGACCGAAGGAATCCGCCTATACGACGCTGGAGAGCATGACGGACAAGATGAACGCCCAGCTGCATCTGGGTAAGAAGATACGCGCGGTCGATGAAAGGGATGTGGCGACCAAGGTCATCAATAAACACTTCCTGCCTGATATGGCAGGCAACCTCAGAAGTTTCAGCACTCAGAACGTAAGGTGCACCAAATGCGGAGAGAAATACAGAAGGGTGCCTCTGTCCGGCCTATGCAAATGCGGCAATTCGCTTACGCTCACGGTGCACGAGGCAAGTGTGAAGAAGTATCTGGAAGTGTCGAAGGAGATCAGCGACAGGTACGATCTCGACGAATATACCAAAGAAAGGATAATGATCCTTGAGATGAGCATGAACTCTGTCTTCAATAACGATAAAGTAAAAAAGTGCAGACTGTCCGATTTCTATTAAATTTGAAGACGGGCTTGCGCCCGTTTGAAAGATCAGATCGATTCTTCGATGTGGGCGAAGACCCCTTCCGTCTGTTTGGAAAGTATCTCCGTCGCTTTGTCCAAGACCTGCCTTGCGGTCATGGAGCCGTCGGTCTCATACCTGAAATAGAATGCGGTGTCATCAGCGCTGATCTTGACCGCCCCTCTGGATACGTTCTCACACTCTTTGCACGTACCGCAGCTCAGTATGTCCCTTGCCGTCAGTTTGCCGTTCTTGATCTCGAACACATTCTTGGGGCATATCTCTACGCACTTGAGCGTGTTGGGATCGCCGGCCTTGCCCTCATCGATCGTCACTTTGGGGAGATACTTGTATCCGACACCGAAAGCGGCCTGCCATTTCGCATGCTTCCTTGCGGTCCCCATCACCGCCGTGGCGTAGATGAGGACGGCCTGCCCGTCGGTGAGTTCCACTATGGGGATGAACTGATCCTTTACCGCTAACTGTGCGTTCCCGAGCGGCATCATGTCTCCAGATAGGACCGTGCACGGCCCTATTTTGTTGAGGCTGTACATTATCGTACAGCTTGGACACCCTTCCCCTCCGCAGGCACAACCCTCCTGGAAGGTGAACAGTTCGTGGTCTGTCGGTACGGGCACCATCCCAAGTCTGTGAGCCACGATCTCGTCGAAGAGGGGTGTCACGCTCTCATACTCCTTATCATCCACCATTATGGGTCCCAGGTGGAACTCCACCTTATCGATCGCCATCTTTGGGATGTCGGTGAGCATGGTCCTTCTGAGCGCGTTCGCCATGGCTGGGGAGGAGTTCTTTAGAATAAAACTGCCCTTCCTCTTCTCCATTTCGCGTATCTCTATCTCCATGGGAGTGCCTCCTCAGACCCTGCGCCCTCTGCGACCGCCTTTCTTCTTGGTACCATCGTGCGGGATGGGTGTGACGTCCTCGATGCGTCCGATCTTCAATCCTGCCCTGGCAAGAGCACGGATGGCCGCCTGAGCTCCAGGTCCGGGCGATGCGGATTTGTTTCCGCCGGGTGCGCGCACCTTGACGTGTATCCCGACAATTTCCCTTTCCTTGGCGACCTCGGCGATCTTCTCAGCCGCCTTCTGCGCCGCGTAGGGAGATGATTCGTCCTTTGCCTGTTTGACGACCATTCCTCCTGTGACCTTGCCGATGGTCTCGGCGCCGGTTATGTCCGTAAGGGTGATCATCACGTTGTTGTAACTCGCATAAATGTTCGCTATACCCCATTTCGCTGTCATCAGACCTCACCATCCTTTAATGTGATCCCTGCCTCGTCCGCGTCTGCTTTTGCTTTTGCGGCAGTCGTTTTTTCTGCTTTTACCTTCGCCTCGACCTTGGCTGCGGAATTGACCGCCGCCTGTTCAGCCGATATCCTCATCGGATGCATATCATCCGTGAACGGCGATACGTTGTTGAAAACGACAGATGACTCCTCTTCCCTGGTAACGATGTACCCCGGGACGGTGACCCTGTGGCCGTTGACATGGATGTGACCGTGGGTGATCATCTGCCTTGCCTGTTTGATAGTGTTCGCAAGGCCTTTGTCGAAAACGACGGTCTGGAGCCTCCTTGAGAGGATGTTGCCCTCGGTCAGGATCAGGATGTCGTTCAGATTCGAACCTGTGACGGGCAGCAGGCCCATACGGGACCATTTCTTGATGAGCGCGTCCGCCTCGATCTTGGCCTGTGCGTCTCCTCCCCTGAGGCGGGCCTGCAGTTCTCTTGACTGTTTTCTGAAGTTCCTCAGGATGGTCTGTGCTTTCCATACTTCGGTTTTGTTCTTAAGGCCGAACTCGCGGACGACCTCCACTTCTTTCTTTATCCTCTCGCCCTGCCAGGGGTGAGAAGGTGTGTCGTACGATCTGCGTGAGAATTTTGGGTCTCCCATTCATACCACCTCAGTTCTGTTTCCTCTGGACACCGATCGTGAGTCCCTTCCTTCCGTTGGAACGGGTCCTCTGACCTCTGACCTTATGTTTGGTCTCGTGCCTTATTCCGCGGTAGCAGCGGATCATCTTCATTCTGTTGATGTCGTCTTTCTGGATGATCTCCAGGTTGTTTCCGATCAGGTGCATGTCCGCTCCCGTCTCGTAATCCATCTGCCTGTTGACGGCCCAGTGCGGAGTGTATTCGACATACGTCAAAACAAGCGTCTCGAGCTCCTTGACCTTCTCATCTGAAAGTGTCCCTATCTTTGTCGTGGGGTCGACGCTGGCCTTCTTGGCCACGATCTGTGCCACTCTTTTTCCTACGCCTTTGATGCTCTGAAGTCCGATGACCGTCCTTTTATGACCGTCAATATCGCTGTTCGCGATACGGACAATGAAGTTGAAGTTCTCGTCTTCAGCTGCCGGCGCATCCTTTTTTGGTTTCGCCATTTTGATTCCTCCGTAAATGTTCCCCGAGGGGATGTACTCAAGCGCCTTTCCTTCCGGAAGCGCTCTCAGTGTTCGTCTGTGACGGGTCCTGAGTTTACGTTGGGTTTGGGATCGTGTCCTCCTTATTAAAGGTTATTATGAACACGCGCAAAAGCGGCTCTATTTTGTCATTTGGGCCTGTGTGCGGCGTATCATTCAAAGCGTGATCCAGTACCATCCCACTTTTTCATCTTTATACTTTCCGAGCCTGTGTAATGCGATTAACGCTATTCTGAGCTTCTTTTCCCCGCTACTGGTGAGTTCCATCTGGGTATGCCGGTTTGTTTATATTTATAAAACGACCAAAATAACGGTGAGAAGTATGAGTGCCGACGACCGGATTCGAACCGGTGAACTCCTACGAGAATGGATCTTGAGTCCATCGCCTTTGACCAGGCTTGGCAACATCGGCTTGTTGTCTTGTAATAGCGGATGATAGATAAACCTTTACGGAAGGGTCGTCACTTCCGCCCTTTCGCCCGCGATGTAGAAGGTGTGCTCATGCTGCGAGACCATCCCTTTCTTCGCCTCCACCAATTGAGCATAGCTTGAGAGCACCCCGTGCCTGACAAGGTCTTTCACGTGCTTTTCCGCATCCGGGAAATCACAGCTCCTGGCACAGAATGGGAACGACCTGAACTCCGTTCTTACATATTCGAAGAACTCCTGGGTCTTCGGGTCTGCCAGCTTCCTCTCTCTGAGTATCCTCACGATGTTGCCGGGCTGGCCGTTCAGGACTACCCCTTCCCCGTTGGTGGCAAAGGGTTCGATCGCGATAATCATCCCGGGTACGAGCCTGTCTGTGTTCCCGTCGTTGTAGCTCGGTATCGACACTCCGGCATGCAGGTTGTACGGTTTTATCTGATGCCCGCACAGGTTCCTGATGGGTCTGAATCCGTTCTGCATCATGCACATCTCCACCGCCCTCCCGATCTCGCATATGGGCGTTCCTACCCCGACGAACTCCGCCACGGTGTCCCTTGCGTGTTTCGATGCTTCGATGAGGCTGCGGTATCTTTTCGTTCCCACTTCCACCGTCCCGGCGGTGTCGCCGACATAGCCGCTGACCTCTGCGCCGCAGTCTATCTTTACCACATCCCCCGTCCCGAACGTTCTCTTATCACCGATGGACGGGGTGTAGTGCGCCGCAACTTCATTGATGCTTACGTTGCAGGGGAAAGCGAGACCGCATCCTTTTTTCCGGATGAAACACTCGACCTCCTGTGCGACGTCGTATAATTTCACGCCCTCTCTCACCATGTCCATTCCTATGGACCTTGCCGCGGCCGCCGTTTCTCCGGCCTTTCTCAGCTTGGAGAGTTCCTCGTCGTTAAGCATTCAGAACGTCCTCTATATTCTTGATCGTTATCGCGCCCTGTCTGATTATCTCGACCTGTCCGTTCATTATCCATACGATGGTGGAAGGTTTCTTCAGTCTGCTCGGACCGGAATCGACATATACGCTCACAGCGGAACCCAGGTCCTTCACCGCCGAACCTATGTCGGTGGCGTCGGGATGCGAATGGGTGTTCGCAGAGGTCGCGACGATGGGGCCCGTCCTCTTTATTATTTCTTTTGTCACAGGATGGTCCGGCATCCTTATCCCGACCTTCTTCGACATCGACGTCACGAGGTCCGGCACGTCCCGCTTCTTCTCTATTATCACGGTCAGGGGCCCGGGAAGGAACGCTTTGACCAGCTTGTCGGCGTTCTCGTCCAGGACGGCGATGCTCTCCATCATCTTCTTGTCGCTTACGGCAACGGAAAGCGCCATGTCGAACGGTCTTTTTTTCGCAAGGAACAGATTTTTGACGGCGACCTCGTTGAAAATGTCGGCGCCGATCCCGTACACCGTCTCGGTGGGGTACACAATGAGGTTCCCCGCGGCTACTTCCGCGGCCACCTCGTCCGTTATGCCTGCGAGTCTCTGATCGAATACATCCGTACAATCACACTTCACTATTCTCAATTAAACACCTCCCATCATTGAAAGACCGTATTTTATCGCCCGGTTGCCGTCGGACACTATTTCCATGTGCCCGGGATACAGCGTCCTTACGTCGATCCCGCTTAATCTCTTCAGGGAGCGTACGAGCTCCCTTGCTGAGCCGGAGGGGAGATCCGTCCTTCCGACGCCGTTGCCGAACACCGTGTCGCCGGAGAAAAGGGAATTTGTTACCTCATCATACAGGCATATCCCTCCGCAAGTGTGCCCGGGGGTATCTATCACGCGCAGCCTGTGCTCCCCCAGATCTATTATGTCGCCATCCGTCAGTTCCGCCACATCGACGGGCCCGATATCTCTGCCATACAGATTCGGAAGAACATATGCCGGATCCCCGCGGATTATGAACGGGGCGTCGCCGGCGCCTGCGAACGCCTCGGACCCGAACTCGTCCACGATACCTCTCAGACCTCCGATGTGATCGAAGTGGAAGTGAGTGAGGATTATCATATCGAGACCTCGTCCTTTCAACAGGTCCTTTATCCTGGCGATATTCCTTCGGTTGTCATCGCCGGTACCGGTGTCGATCAGGACCGTCCTGCCGCCGACGATGAGATAGATGTTAGAATCGGACCACGTGCCGGGATTGACATGATGGACGACCATGCGAAACGGATTTAGTAAAGATATTTAACATTGTGTATCGGCCTTTTTAAGCTGCATCTTCCCCCCGCGGACAATACAGTACAGAGGATGAGAAAAATGCATGAAATGATCCGATGAGAACATAAAAAAATATTTTCAGAGGATGAGATTCTTCATACGCAACCTGTTTGACTGCTAGACCACATCCAGCGACGTAACGGACTTTAGTAAGCCAGGACTGAACATCTCGGCGAACCTCGATGCTTACATCCGGCTTCTATCAAACTCATCATTTATGAGCGTCCTATGGTACCTCTTTTTCAAGGCGGCTTCGAGCTTAGATGCCTTCAGCTCTTATCCGCTGCCGCGTGGCTACTCAGCATGCCTTGTCAGACAACTGATAAACTAGAGGCGACGAACCCCTGTTCCTCTCGTACTAAAGGGTCCTTCTCGTCAGGTACCTACACCTCCATCAAAAAGCAACAAAACTGTCTCGCGACGTTTTAAACCCAGCTCACGATCCCTTTTAATGGGCGAACAACCCCACCCTTGGCAGCTGCTGCACCACCAGGATAGGGAGAGCCGACAGCGAAGTAGCAAGCCACGAGGTCGATATGAACTCTTGCTCGTGACAACTCAATTATCCCCAGGGTAA
>JAISPV010000105.1 GCA_031274665.1 Candidatus Methanoplasma sp.
GAAAGCATGCGAAGGGAGGGACGTGATCATAATAGCGTCAAGCGACATGGCGCACTACATCCCGAAAAAGGATGCCGAAAGATTGAACGCCATGGTGCTGGATAGGATCGGGGAACAGGATATCGACGGGATGTATTCGGTGATCGAAAGGAACAGGATATCGGTATGCGGATACGGCCCGATGGCCGCCGCGATCTTGGGGGCCGGACCGTCAAGGATAGAGGTGCTGAAATACTCCGACTCATGGGATTCGCTGAAGTACGATATCAGATCGGTTGTCGGATACGGCTCCGCTGTTATGTACAAGTGAAAAAAGACGGGGCTGCCGCCCCATAAAGAGATTCAGATGCGTTTCAGATATCTCAGGTTCGGTTCGTACACCAGCCCCTTGTCCATGAGGATGTTGGAGGTCTCTTCGAGTTCCATGCTGGATATCCCTTCCGATTCGGCCCTTCTCTCAAGCTCGTCCCTCGGGGCCCCTTTGCCGTCGGTGTCCAGTTCATCCAAGAGAGAAAGGATGATGTCTTCGATGTCGGCGTTGTTGCTGCCGATGGACCCCGGTTCCAGGTCGATCTCGTCCGGTGAGTCGGACATGTCCTCAGGGAGGCCCAGGTCGATGTTCTTCTCAGGAAGGATGGTCCGAAGCGCGGTCTGGATGGATTTCAGATATATGGTGGAGTTGGGGAGATCATACTGTTCCAGGGCGGTCATTATCCCCTTTGCGTCCTTCTCGCCGAATCCTTTTTCTATCAGCATCTTCTCGGAAAGGCCTTCAAGAGACGATGCTTTCTTCATTTTTTTCAGCCTGTCCCAGGTGGACCTGGCCGCATCAAGGATCCACTGCGCTCTTATCGCCTCGGTTATCTTCACGATGCGTTCCGGCCTTATGGAGACGAACACCCTGTCGTCGTCGGTCGTGTATGTTCTTACCTTCCCGACCACGGCGATGAAAGCGGGGGTCTCGATGTCAGCCATCGCCGCCGCGGCCTCCGGCTGATATCTTCCCACGTTGATGAAGAAATTCCCGGTGGCAAGGTCCTGTATCCTGCCCCTCCACATCGGTTCGTCAGCGGTCCCCACGTTCTCCTTTTCGGTCAGGACACCCGCCACGAGCACTCTGTTAACTATTGCACCCAGCCTCGTCACGACATACGAGGGGGACTTCTCGTCATCGCCTTTGATCTCGTATGTGGCCGAGTTCAGCTCCGACGAGAAGAGTCTCCACGCTGTCTCTCTTGCGTTCATAGGGCGGCCTCCACTTCGTTATAGAGCGCCTCAGCCTCGGCCTCAACATCTATTACCTCGATCCTCGCATCGCTGACGATCATCATCGGACCGAAATCGTCGCTCATGACGTTCCCGGACACGGTCATCTTTCTCATAACGACGAGTTCTGCCATCTCTCTTGCCACTATCTCCGAGTCCCCCCTCGCTTTGGCCAATCCTTCCGCGGCCTCAAGGGTCACCCCGGTGAGTATCTCTGTGTCCTGACGGTTCACGATGGCGCTTATCGCACCGGTGCCGTCGTCTATTATCAGTTTCATTCTGAGGTCTGTTATCGGTTCCACCCTTCCGTGAGTGGTACATTCTCCGTTAAGGACGGACCTGTTGCATTCCGGGCATCTCCATATGAGGCCGCTCCCGGCCCTAAGGTCCACTACGGTCCCGGTGACGGAGAGGTCAAGTCCCCCTCCCGCGGCTATGATGTCTGCGACCGTCTTCTTCGAAACGGCAATATCGATCTCCCCGAAGGAGTCGTCGACCCTGCTGACCTCGCATTTGTCACCAAGGTTCAGCTGGGGGATCCCCTTCCAGGCGCGTATGTATGCGTTCTTGACGCAGATTGTCTCTTTTTCTTTGAGGCCGTAATCGTTCCATGCCGAGAACTGGATCTTCCCCGAGTCGTCGGCTATTATTCCGGAGCGGACGGTCTTCGGCTCGCCTTTCACGGTAATGTTCCGCTCTTCGATCGATATTATGCGGCCGGTGACGGTCACATCCCCCATTCCTTCTCTGATGTCCGCGATCTTCACTTCAGCGGATTCCGCGGCCGCAGTGCGCTCGGGGACGTCGACGCGGACCCCCTCGGCCTTCTCCACTTTTCCGCGCGAACCGAGGTTGACCTGTACCCGTTCATTCCACTGTTTTGTGTATGCATTCTTGAATAGATAGACCGCGCCCTTCTCCAACTCCACATTCTCTCCTTCCCAGATCGTGAAAGGAGCGGTGCCCGTCTCATCTCCGAGTATCCCGGAGACGATTGTCTTTGGGTTCCCTCTTACCGTTATCTGTTTTTTATCCACATAGACGGCCTTTGCCGTTATGTCGACATTCATCTCTGTGCCCTTTAGTTCCCCTATCTTCTTTGCGAGGGTGTCCGCGGTCATGAACGAGGAGGAGTCATCGGCCCCGTACTTCCTTCTTATCCCTCTCTTGGCAGCTTCCGGCGTGACACGGTATTCGTTGAGGTATGTGTTCAGTTCTTTTTTCAGCAGAGCATCATCAATTTTTCCTTCCAGCTCTTTTTTCAGTTCTTCAAAATGGAGATGTATTTCCTCATCATTCATTGTATCGGCCTCTTCCCTTTTCCTTGAGGTGATTGCAGTACTCATTGTTGGTATAAAAGACATCACTAGGGGTGTCCGAATTTACCGAATCTGCGTCACCGCTTCGTTCGACGCAAACTTTCCTGTTCCGTTAGGAACAGGGAGGAAACCCAGGCGGAATGAAAACAGACATAAAGATCAAGCTTTGTTGCGGTTATCGCGTCGTAGCAATATTTAAAAGCGGGATTGCTATAAGAGAACATGGTTCCCAAGAATAGGATAGATGAAATCCTAGACGGATATGATGCCAGCGATATAACGATCGCAACGCTGTGCTCGCATTCTTCACTTCAGATCTTCCACGGAGCACGCAAGATGGGCTTCAAGACCTTGGGACTGACCGTAAAAGACAACACAAAATATTATGACGCATTCCCTTTGGCGAAACCGGACGAGATCATCAAATACTCCGATTTCGACAGCATTGTGGAGGGAAGCGGCGAGATCCTTGACAGGAACACGATAATAATCCCCCACGGTTCGTTCGTGGAATACATGGGAGTGAACAAGTTCGAGAAGTACGAGGTCCCCTCCTACGGCAACAGGGCGGTCCTCCAATGGGAGTCCAACCGCGAAAAGCAAAGAAGCTGGCTCACATCTGCCGGCGTGCCAATGCCGAGGCTCATTACTGATGCCAGAGAGATAAACGAAGCGGTCATGGTGAAATACCACGGGGCGAAAGGAGGCAGGGGCTTCTTCATAGCGAAGGATTACCCGGACTTCAAGATGTCAATTGACAACTCTCAGCCGTACACCATACAAGAGTACTGCATGGGCACGAGGTATTATCTCCACTTCTTCTACGACCCTTTGAAAAAGGACGGATACCTGTGCAAGCAGGGAGGTACACTGGAACTGCTTTCCATTGACCGCAGGGACGAGAGCAACATCGACGAGATGTATAAGTTAGGTTCCATAGAGGATGCGAAGAGGCGCGGGTTCTATCCGTCGTTCGTGGTCACCGGCAACACGCCGGTCGTGATCAGGGAGTCCCTGCTGCCCAAGGCGTTCGAGATGGGGGAGAATGTTGTCAACCGTTCATACGAACTGTTCGGAGGGATGTGGGGGCCGTTCTGTCTCGAGACCGTTGTCACCGACAAGCTGGATTTTAAGGTGTTCGAGATATCGACAAGGATCGTCGCCGGGACAAACCCCTTCATCTCCGGCTCGCCCTACGCGGATCTGGTATACCCAGGCCTGAGCACAGGCGGCAGGATGGCAATGGAAATAAAGGATGCTTCGGCATCCGGCGACCTCAAGGTCCTTATGAGCTGATGGGCGAAATAAAGAATAATATACTAAAATATCGCTGGGGGTCAAACATGGTATCAAAAAGGCTCAACGGGATCCCGGCGTCTGGGACGGTAGCGTTGTCCAATCTTGTAAGTTATATGAAAACGCGCGGCGTGGACATCGTCTCATTCTCAATGGGGGAGCCGGACTTCGTTACTCCTCAGAATATCATAGAGGCATGCAAGGAATCCCTCGATGCGGGGTTCACTCACTATACTCCATCGCCGGGCATACCTGAACTGAGGAAGGCCGTAGCTGCCAAAGCGTTCTCGGACAATAAGATACCATGTACGGCCCAGAATGTGCTCATCACCCCCTGCAAGCATGCAATATTCATGAGTGCGCTGGCGTTCCTCGATCCAAAGGATGAGGTCATACTGCCGGACCCGAGCTGGGTCTCGTACGAGGCATGCATAAGGCTTGCTGGAGCGAAACCGGTATACATCCCCACGAAGTTCGACGAGAATTTTGTCGTCGACCCGGCGCGCATCGCAGAGGCGATAACCCCGAAGACAAAGATGATCCTGCTGAACTCGCCCTCGAACCCTACCGGCAGCGTAATGCCCTGTCAGACGGTGAGGGAGATAGCGAAGATCGCCATCGATAACAACCTGACGGTGCTTTCCGATGAGATCTACGAGAGCATAATTTATGAAGGAAAGCACTTTTCGATCGCGGCAGTTCGCGACATGTTCGACAGAACGATCACGATATCCGGCCTTTCAAAGACGTATGCGATGACCGGGTGGAGGCTCGGCTGGGCGATAGCGCCAGAGGGTTGCATCAAGGAATTGGACAAATTGCAGACACACTCCATCTCATGCTGTGTGTCCTTCACGCAGCCGGCGGCTGTCGAGGCCATAAACGGGTCTCAGGAAGAAAAAGATTCGATGGTGAAAGAGTTCAGGAAACGCCGCGATCTGGCCGTCGACCTCATAAGGGAGATAAAAGGCCTGGAAGTGAATGTTCCGAAGGGCGCCTTCTACCTGTTCCCCAAGTATAGTTCGAAGGTGAAGTCCGAAGTGCTATGCACAAAGATGCTTGAGGACGCGCACGTTGCAGTGACTCCCGGATCGGCTTTCGGACCCTGCGGCGAAGGATTCTTTAGGTTATCGTATGCGACGAGCGAGGATCAGATCAGGGAAGGCCTGTCAAGGATCAAGAAATTCATGTCGAACCTTTGACAGCGCGCGGGTGTGAGCGTCATAATAAATATTGGTTAGCAGATAGCGGAGCCATATCACATCCCGAGGGATCACATTGAGCAGGAAACTTTTCACAGTAGGACCAGTGAATGTGGAGCAGGAGGTCCGCAATGCACTGGCAGGACCGATGATAACCCACAGGTCCAAGGAGTACAAAGCTTTGCACCAAGACATCATCGAGAAAATGAGGAAGACGCTGGATACCGATATGGATATTCTCATGGTAGGCGGTTCCGCATCGGTGTTCTTGGAAGGAATGATCAGAAATGGCGTAAGGTCCAAGACCCTGGGAATAACCAACGGTTCATTCGGCGACAGGTCAATAGAGATAGCCGAGCTTAACGGTAAAACGGTCGAGAAGGTGCAGGTCGGGTGGGGGAAGGCGATCCGCGCCGAGCACATCAAAGACAAAGTGAAAGAGGACATCGAAGCCGTACACTGGGTCAGCAATGAGTCTTCGACGGGGGTCTTCAGCGATTCGAAGGAGATCGCGGACGAAGTGAGATCGCAGAACCCGGATGCGCTGGTGTTCGTCGATGCGGTGACATCGGCGTTCGCAATGGACCTGAAGCTCAGAGAGCTCAATGCAGATGCGCTGGTGTTCGGCACGCAGAAAGCCCTTGCGCTTCCTCCCGGACTTGCGATGATCGCCGTTTCGGAGAGACTGCTGAAAAAAGCAAAGACCGTACCGAACAGAGGTTTCTACACAGATCTTCTGAAGGTAAAGAAACAGAATGACGAGCACTATGCGCTCACAACACCGCCGGTCTCCCTCATGTACGCACTGGACTTCCAGCTGGAC
>JAISPV010000014.1 GCA_031274665.1 Candidatus Methanoplasma sp.
AACGTCAAAACTCATTCGAATCTCTACTTTGTGTAGATCAAGCAAGAGACCGTGGGTTGAACGTCAAAACTCATTCGAATCTCTACTTTGTGTAGATCAAACAAGAGGCCGCGCGTTAGAACATCGAACTTCGTTTTTGTTAGTACTGGTGGACTGGGCGAGATTTGAACTCGCGACATCTTGCTTGCAAAGCAAGCGATCTGGCCGCTGTTCTACCAGCCCTTATCGACTTGAATTACAACCCCCTATTAAAGGATTCTTACAAAGGAAAGTGAAAAGGAAAGAATAGTCTTATTTATCGTCTGTTTCGTCTTTCTGGCAAAAAGCGAATTCGTCTTGACAACGGCGATGTACTCGTGTAGCCATTGACCGTGGTCGACAGTTGATCCTTATATCTTATTGGGCCCCAAAAGTTTCTTTGCATAGCTGCAGGTCGGCACTATCCCTAACCCGTTATTATCAGCATAATCAGTTGCTGCCTTCAGGAGTACCTCTCCGAGCCTATTCCCCCTGAGCTCGCTTTTCACAACTGTGTGCTGGATGTCCAGACATCCGCTGCATATCTCATAGGTAAGATATCCTCCCGCCTGCCCGTCCACAGTCAATGTGAACTTGCATTTTTCTTCATTGTGTTCTACCGACACATCCATACAATGTCAACGCTTTGCGTATATATTTAACACGCTCGCCTTCGATCCGGTTTGAAACATATTTATATTCCGTATCCAGCTAACTATCCGTTGATCGACTGTGAAAATCTGCGCTTCCCTTAGTTCCGTATCAGATGGAGAACTCATCGGAAGATCTGACCTCGCAGAGATAAGGTTGGATATCATCGGTCACGTTCCGAATTGTGAAGGGAAGGACCTTATTGTAACATTCAGAGGTGTTCCGGATCTGTCGGTCCTCCCTGAGGGGTTCGGGGGCATGATCGACATTGAAGAGAATGCCGTTCCGAATATTGACCTGAAGGTGATCTCCTCTCATCACAACTACGATTCTACTCCCTCTGCGGAAGAGATCGCCCGCCTTTTGAACAACATGGGCGGTTATATCTCAAAGGGCGCCTTCAAGGTCAATTCGTTATCTGACCTGAAGGGCCTGTACGACGCCTCGCGGTCGATAGATAAAAGACATGTCCTGATCGGTATGGGTGAGCTGGGGGCGATCACCCGGATCAGGTCAGACCTGCTTAAGAACGAGTTCACGTTCGCATATGTCACCAAGCCCACAGCACCCGGGCAGCTGAGCCTGGAAGAGATGTCATACCTCGGTGACGATCCGATGGTGGTCGGTATACTGGGACATCCTCTGGAAAAGAGCCTCTCGCCCAAAATGCACAACGGCGTGATGAAAAAGATCGGTACCAAAGGCATCTACCTCAAGTTCGACGTTGAAAACTTAGATCGTATTGAAGACGTTGTCAGAGACTACAACATCAAAGGATTGAACGTGACCGTCCCTCACAAGACGGCGATACTTGGGCATTTAGATTCTTTTGATGAAACTGTCGAAACGGTAGGCGCTGCTAACACGATCCTCAACGACAATGGAACCTTAAGAGGATACAACACCGACGTCATCGGAATAGAGAAAGCCCTGGATCTTGCCGGATTCGATCCGAAAGGAAAGAGGGCGCTAATCATGGGATCCGGGGGCGCTGCCAGAGCGTGTGCTTTCGCTCTGATCGAAAAAGGGTGCCGCGTGACGGTCACCGGACGGAACGATGTCACGGCGCGATCGCTCTGCAAAGACCTCGGCTGCGAATATTGTTCAAAAGACTCGGTCGCCCTTCTTTTGTATGACCTTGTGGTCAACTGCACCCCCGTCGGAATGTACGGGGACGGGGAATACCCTGTGAACATATGCCAGCTTACAAGGCACCACACCGTGTTCGACATGGTCTACGGTATCGATACCCCGCTGATAGCAAGAGCAGGTAAGGCCGGCGCCGGGATCGTCTCCGGCGAGGATATGCTTGCTGCGCAGGGCGCCGCATCGCTTGAACTTTGGACCGGAAAAAAAGATCTGTTCAAACACATGAGGGAGGCTTTGCGGTGATGGGAAAGGGCGTCTCCTACGGCGCGATAAGCGTGATCAACGCAATGCCCTGCGGGATCGGATCGACGATCGGCGTATCGCTGAAGACGACGTCCAGATTCGAATACGGGGACGATCTTATCGAAAAGAAGGTCGCAATAACCAACGATCCCTCCGAGAACACCGAGATGGCGAGGATCTGCGTTTCCGAAACATATAATAAAATGGGGCTTCCCGAGCCCTTCGGATGGAAGCTTGACATATCTTCCGAGATACCGATCTCCCGCGGGCTGAAAAGCTCGAGTTCCGCCTGCAACGCCATTATCTCATCGGTCCTTAATTCCGAAGGTTTTGACATGCCGGCCATCGACAGGATCAGACTCGGAGTGGACTGTGCCAGGAAGGCAAAGGTCACCGTTACCGGGGCATTCGACGACGCCTGCGGATGCGAGCTCGGAGGGCTTGTGATCACCGACAACCGACAAGACTCCGTCCTTTTCCGGAAAGATATCGGAGAATATGACGTGGTCATCCATGTCCCCTCTGAAAAGATCAAGAAGACCGGCCTCCCCATAGAAGAACTGCGGAGCATATCTTCCGAGATCGAACCTTTGATCGAATTGGCAAAGACCGACCCGTTCAAAGCGATGACCCTGAACGGCAGACTTATTGCTTCCGTCTCCGGTATCGACAACAGCCTTTCGGAACTTGCGATCGGGAACGGAGCCTTGGGAGCGGGAGTGTCCGGCTCCGGGCCCGCCGTCGCAATGATACTTGAGAAAGGACGTGCAAAAGAATTCATACATAGAGTACATATTAACGATATTATCGTCACAAAGACAAGGGGGATACAAGAATGAAGATGTCTTTCAGCGGCGGGACCATTGACGGGACGGTCACGTCCCCGCCATCCAAGAGCCATACGCACAGAGCGATCTTCCTGGCCTCGCTGGCCAACGGGAAGAGCGCACTGTCCAACTGCCTGATCTCCGACGACACCCTGTCCACTATCGCAGCGATGAGATCCATCGGTGCGTCGGTGGAAACGGATGGGGACAAGGTCCTTGTCGCCGGCGGGAACCTCCATGCTCCCGCGGCTCCTGTGGATGTCGGTAACTCCGGCACCACTCTGCGCATATTCACGGGGATCGCTTCCATATTCAACCAGAAGGTCACCGTCACCGGCGACGAGTCATTAAGAAACAGGCCGATGGAACCACTGTTGAACGCATTGACCCAGATGGGTGTCGGATGCTCGTCCGACAAGGGGAAACCTCCAGTGGAAATAAAGGGGGGTAGCAAAGGCGGAAAAGTGACCGTCGACGGGAGCATCAGCTCCCAGTTCATATCCTCTCTTCTGGTCACGGCACCCATGCTCGCCGAGGATATGGAGATAACTGTCACCGGAAAGGCGGTATCGGAACCCTATATCGATGTCACCACTTACATGATGAGGCAGTTCGGCTCTGACGCAAGAAAGGAGGGCAACGTTTTCAAGGTCAAGGGCGGGACGGGATATGTCCCCCAGGATTATTTTGTGCCGGCGGACTTCTCTTCCGCCGCCTTCCCGCTTGTCGCCGGGGCGCTGGGCGGCAAAGCGACCGTGAAAGGATTGAAGCTGAACGACCCTCAGGGGGACAGGATCATCGTCCTTGTGCTGAGAGAGACGGGCGCGCTCGTATCCTTTACCGACGATTCCGTAACAGTAGGTAAGGGGAGACTTCGGTCCATGGATGTGGACGTAGGATGGTGCCCTGACCTCTTTCCGATACTGGCGGTGCTCCTGAGCACCGCCGAAGGAACAAGCAGACTCCACGATGCGCCGCAACTCAGGTTCAAAGAGAGCGACCGCATAAAAACGACGGTCAATATGCTGAAAGCGATAGGGGCCGATGCGTCCGAGACCGACGACGGCTGCATCATCAGAGGAAGGAGAAGATTGAAAGGCGGCGTTGTGGACAACGCCGGAGACCACCGTATAATGATGGCGGCGGCCGTCGCATCCTTGGTATGCGACAACCCTGTCGTCATGGAAAATTCGGAATGTTTTTCGATCTCATATCCGGATTTTCTTGACCACATGAGGTTGCTTGGACTGAAAGCGGACGTGCTTTGATGTACAGGCTCGGGGATTCCGTCGTTTTCACTCTCTACGGGGAAAGCCACTCCGAGTACATCGGCGGCATCCTCGACGGCATCCCCAAAGAAATGGAGATCGACACCGATCTTATCGATAAAGAACTGACCCTAAGGCGACCGTCCAAGGGTATAGGCACCCCCAGGACGGAGCCGGATAACGTGGAATTCCTCTCCGGGATACGGGACGGAAGGACGACCGGGGAAAGCATACATTACACCATCAGGAACACGGACACAGACAATTCTAAATACGATGTCTTCAACAGGACCCCCCGCCCGGGACACGCGGACCTTCCCGCGCTTGTGAAATCTCCGGATCACAAGATAAAAGGAGGCAACCAATTCTCTGGCAGGCTTACTGTGTCCGTCGTCGTCGCGGGCTGCATAGCCAGACAGTTCATTTCGCGATACGGCATCACTGTCGCGGCGTTCACAAGGTCCATTGGAAAAATAAAAGATGACAAGGAACGGACCTTTGACGACGCGGCCGTATCAAAGTGTCACGCGACAAGGGCCGCATCCGCGGACCTTGACTCGATGATGACCAAAGAGATACTGGACGCTTCCGCGGAGGGCGACAGCGTCGGAGGCGTTGTGGAATGCATAGCGGTCGGTCTTCCGATAGGTTTCGGCGGGACATGGTTCGATTCGCTCGATGCCGAGATCGCGAGAGCGGTCGTTGCGATCCCCGCCTGCAAAGCGGTCGAGTTCGGAAAGGGGTTCGGCCTCGCCGGTATGAAAGGTTCTGAAAGCAACGACCCCTACTATTATGACAACGGGATAAAACTGCGCTCGAACAACATGGGCGGGATACTGGGAGGAATGAGCGACGGCGCCCCTCTGGTCTTCCGCGCGGCCTTCAAGCCGACCCCGTCCATAGGAAAGGAACAGGACACAGTGGACCTTGAACAGATGACCAACACTAAAGTAAAGGTCGAAGGAAGGCACGATCCGTGCATTGTGCCGCGGGCGGCCATCGTTGTCGAGAGCGTGACCTGCCTCGTCATTGCCGACCAGATCGTAAGAGGTCTTTGAAACGGATCATTCCAGATATGCGCCGTTGGCGCCGTTCGTAACTAGTTTCCTATAATTCTTCTGAACGCCGGTGACCGGGCGTTCGATCACTTTTACTTTCGAAAGGCGCTCCCTCATCTCTTCGTCCGATATCTTCACGTTGAGTTTCCTGGCTGCGATGTCTATCTCTATCACATCGCCGTCTTTCAGCGCGGATATCGGGCCTTTCTCATATGCTTCCGGCGAGACATGGCCTATCGCCCCGCCCCTGGTCGCGCCAGAGAACCTTCCGTCCGTTATCAGTGCGACCGATTCTCCGAGGCCCATTCCCATTATCAGACTTGTGGGGGACAGCATCTCCGGCATTCCCGGGGCTCCTTTCGGCCCTTCGTATCTAATGACCACGACATCACCCGAAACTATCTTCCGGGAAGTTATCGCGTCCGTCGCATCCTTTTCGGAGTCGAACACCCTTGCTTTCCCCGTGAATCTCATCATCTTCTCGCTCACGGCCGCCTGCTTAACAACAGAGCCCTGCGGGGCAAGGTTCCCCTTCAGTATAGCTATCCCGCCCTGCTTGTGGTAGGGATCGTTCAAAGGCCTCAGGATGTTGTCGTCCGTGACCTTCGCTTCCTCCGCTATCTCTTTGATGCTCTTTCCGCTCACGGTGGGAACGTCTTCGACGAAGTCCTTCAGCCTGTTCAGGACCCCTGGCATTCCTCCCGCGTTATCCAGGTCGCGTATCGAGAATACCCCCGCCGGCCGCAGGCTTGTTATGTGCGGTATCTCCCGGGATATCTCGTCAAAAAGGTCCAGAGTGACGTTGCACCCGAAGTCCTTCGATATCGCCGGGATGTGCAGTGCGGTGTTGGTCGATCCTCCGATGGCCATGTCGACGCGGACGGCGTTCCTGAACGATGCCATCGAGACTATGTCCCTGGGTCTGATATTCTTCTTGACAAGCTCGACGATCTTCTTTCCGGTCTCCTTTGCTATCTTGAGCTTCTTCGCGTCCACCGCAAGGGATGTGCCGCATCCGGTCAGGCTTAATCCCAATACTTCGGTAAGGCACGCCATCGAGTTCGCCGTGAAAAGGCCGGAACAGCTCCCTCTCCCGGGGCATGCGGCGCATTCTATCGTTTTGACAAAATCCTCGTCGACCTTGCCGGCGGAATAGGAGCCGAGAGCCTCGAACACCGACTGAAGGTCCAGTTTCTCTTCGTTGATGTTCCCGGCCTCCATGGCGCCTCCGGTGATCAGTATCGCCGGAACGTTCATCCTTCCGGCTGCCATGAGCATTCCCGGCGTGACCTTGTCGCAGTTCGTCACTCCGACCCACCCGTCCAGCGCGTGGCCTTCTATCATCACTTCGCAGCAGTCGGATATCACTTCTCTGGATATGAGGGAGAACCTCATGCCGTTGTGGCCCATCGCGATACCGTCGCAGATCGCCGGGACGCCGAATGTGAACGGTCTCCCTCCCGCTTCGATTATCCCTTCTCTGACCGCCTCCACTATCTCGTTCAGATGAATATGGCCGGGTACGATGTCGTTCCATGAATTCGCTATTCCTATGAACGGCTTCTCAAAATCCTCGTCCGTCAGACCGTCCGCTCTCAGCAGACTTCTGGCGGGTGCGCTCCCTATTCCTTTCCTGACGACATCGCTCCTCATGCAGATCGACCTATACTTTCTCTGAACAGGACTGTATGTAAATAATTATCTTATGCCGTTTCATGATCTTCAAGAAGAAAATCGATTATATTCATGACCTTTATTCCTTTAAGGTCCTTGGGCGGATCCGGCTGGTTTGTGATTATCACTTTCGGATAGTTGTCCCCTGCCCGCAACTCCCATCAAAAATACATCAGACATCCTCAAAACGAATTAAGAAACACAGTTATTTTGTAAAATTCATTTTACAAATAGTCAATTTATCGGCGATTGTAAAATTGATTTCATAACTTCATGACCGGAACTCAGATCGACTTTTTGACGCGTCTCTCCGC
>JAISPV010000010.1 GCA_031274665.1 Candidatus Methanoplasma sp.
TGAAGGTCACATCGGCCACGGGAAGCATCTCATACACATATGTGATCACCGGCTACACGGTCGTCTCCACACAGGGGATCAACAAAGAGATACAGATGATAAAGGTGGACTTCGGTAAAGATAAGTTCTACATAACATCTGTGACCGATTCCGGCTCCGGGTCCGCGGACACATTCACATACAAGACTGTGTCCGAGAGGTACAATCAGGACATGTACTTCGAGATCGAGGTCGTCTCGATAAAATGAGCCGCAATGTCGGCTCGGCCCCTTTTTAATTCAATATCGAACCAAGCTTGGTCAGTACTTCCGACGGATCCCTGCCGAGTATCTTCACGGTCTTACCATTATTGTGGTCATTGTCCGATATGGCGTCGGGAACGGTCTTGATCCTTTCCATAAGATCCTTTGTCGCAGTGCCCCAAAGCGGGTTCCCCCTTCTTCCGGAACGTACCGTATTCAGGCCGATCTCCTCGAGGAGGTCTAATGTGTCCTCTGCAGGAGAGATGTTGATCACGCTCCTTATGTTCGGGTCCTTCTTCATCACCTCAAGCAGGATGTAAGAAAGGTGGCCGGCGGCGCCGAACTTTGCCGGGCCGTTCTTTATCAGCATGCCGTTCCTGAGGGTCATTCTGCGGTCTATCCCCGCAATGTCCTCCGGGCCAGCTGCACCCTTCGTTGCATATGCGATGTTGACCCCCTTCTTCGGCACAAGGCTGCGGGGCAGCCCTTCCAGGATCCTTTCCGCTGCAACGTCGAGAGATTCCAGAACATCGAATCTGTCGGAGTTCTCGTTGGAGAAGGATACGGACGCCATCGGGTTGACGATGAGTTCCCCCCCGCCGACGGCATACTGCGTCTCTATCGAACGTTGGATAAGGTCCCTCGATTTAAGGACCGCACTCGCGAGGTCCAGCCCTTTGGCGAGATTCGCCGTGATGTACGATGACAATGTACAACCGCTCCCGTGTCCGGCTTTGTTGAGGCGGGGTTTGGACATTTTTGTGAATTCGGATGAAAGATAAAGGTAATCCGTGACGCTCTTTGAGTTCATATGCCCGCCTTTCAATAACACCGACGATCCCTGTTTCCCTATTATCTCGCAGGCAAGCATGGCATCGTCCTCGTTCGTTATCTTCATTCCCGAAAGGACCTCCGCCTCGTATTTGTTCGGAGTGACCAATTCACAGATCGGAATAAGTATGTCCTTGAGCGATCTGGCAAGATCGTCCTTCGAAAGGGAGTCCCCCACGGTCGCGACCATCACGGGATCGACCACCAACGGCATGTCCCGGTCTTCCAGAACATCCGCCACTACCTTCACGATATCGGCTCCGTACAGCATCCCGGTCTTTGCCGCCTCTATTTTGCAGTCTTTGAGCACAGATCTAAGCTGCTCTTTCACAATATCATCGGTCACGGGGAAAATGTCGCTTACCTCTTTTGTGTTCTGTACGGTGACCGCCGTGACGACCGTCACCGCATGAACCCCCAGCGAGGCCATGGCCTTGATGTCTGCCTGGATGCCCGCTCCACCGATCGAATCGGACCCGGCAATGGTCAGTGCGGTCTTCATAATGAGGTTATGTTCTCATAATTATAATAATGAATGGCCGTATCCCGGATCCTGCAGCGTTTCTGTGCAAACATCCTCCCCCCTGTACTGACGCATCGTGCCTGCAAAGCGCCATAAGGCAGGAGGGATCGTCGGTGAAGACCAGCGTTTCAAAAAAAGGAACAAATAAATAAGACCTACGCTTAGTATCGTTAATGAAGGTCTTCAGCACTCACTTTGTTCTCAAAGGCAAATCAGACTACAAGGACCTTGCACCGGTATTCCCGGAGATCCTGAGGGCTCTGCTTATAGAGATAGGACAGATGCCGGAGGAGGAAGAGATATTCCAGATGTTCGTAGAGATGAACATGGCGGATATCGAACGCAACCGTAAACCCGAAGGATACAACAGGAAAGGAAAGATGAGATTGATATTCCCCATCGACAGAAAGGAGTTCTACCTCAAGACCTACAGCAAAACCACAGATATGTCCAGGATGGCCGAACTGATAAGCAGCTTTCTGACCTCCGCGGGCGTGAAGTTCGATGTCCTTCACAACGACAGAACGGATTTTGATTGAATACGCATCTATCGCTAAATTCATTAATGCGAACCCCGCTTATTGCTGAACATCGAGGTTTTACCGATGAGCACAGCGAAAAAAGACAATATCCCCACCGGTCCGAGCAATGAAAAGAAGTTGAGATTCGAGACGCTCCAGCTGCACAAAGGGCAGGAAGAGCCGGATCCCGTGACGGGCGCCAGGGCCGTGCCCATCTATCTGACCACTTCGTATGTGTTCAAAAACTGTAAGCACGCCTCGGACCGATTCGCCCTCAGGGAGATAGGGAACATCTACGGCCGTCTCACCAACGATACCCAGGCGGTCCTGGAAGACCGTATCGCGGCGTTAGAGGGGGGTTCCGCGGCGCTCGCAACGGCTTCGGGAGCCGCAGCGATCACTTATACCTTCCAGAACATCGCCGTTGCCGGCGACCATATAGTGGCCGCCAACAATCTCTACGGAGGGACGTACAACCTTCTGGAACATACGATCTCAAAATTCGGTGTGAAGACGACCTTTGTGGATCCGAGCGATCTTAACAATTTTGAGAAGGCCATAAAGAAGAATACCAAAGCGGTGTTCATAGAGACGTTCGGTAACCCCAACTGCGATTTCATCGACATTGAGAAAGTGGCCGATATCGCACATAAACACGGAATAATTCTGATCGTGGACAACACGTTCGCCACACCTTTCCTGTACAGGCCTCTGGAACACGGCGCGGACATAGTGGTTGAATCGGCGACCAAATTCATCGGAGGGCACGGGGTCGTGCTCGGAGGAGTGGTGATCGAGTCCGGCAGATTCGACTG
>JAISPV010000022.1 GCA_031274665.1 Candidatus Methanoplasma sp.
AAAGAGGCTGGAAGGAACCGGACATAGTGATCGTTTCCGGTGACACGTACATCGACTCCTCATACAACGGAGCGGCTGTGATCGGCCATTGGCTCATCGATCACGGGTTCCGGGTCGGGATCATCTGCCAGCCCGATATCGGCTCAGAAAGGGACATTACAAGGCTGGGGGAGCCTAAACTGTTCTGGAGTGTCACTGCCGGGTCCGTCGATTCTATGGTCGCCAATTACACCCCGACAAACAAGAGAAGGAAGGACGATGACTTCACCCCCGGAGGGATCAACGACCGCCGCCCGGACCGTGCCTGCATCGCATACACCAACCTGATAAAGAAACACGTCAAAGGCAGGCCGATCGTCCTTGGAGGGATAGAGGCAAGTCTGAGAAGGACCGCACATTATGATGTGTGGACGGATTCTGTGAGAAGAAGCATCCTTTTTGATTCTAAAGCGGACCTTATCACATACGGCATGGCCGAACTGTCGAATCTGGAACTTGCCGAAAGAATGAGAGATGAAAAAGATGTCTCTGACGTAAAGGGGATATGCAGGACGGGAAAGGAGCCTCCGCCCGGTTACATAAGGATGCCGTCGTATGAGGAATGCGCAAGCGGCAAAGATGCTTTCATAAAGGCTTTCAGAACGTTCTGTGAGAACAACGACCCTATCGTTTCCAAAGGCCTCTGTCAGAGGCACGGGGACAGGTATCTGATCCAGAACCCCCCTTCGAGGTCTCTTACCCAGAACGAACTGGACCGCGTCCATTCTCTGGACTATGAATGCGCAGTGCACCCGTACTATCTCAGAGAAGGGAACGTCAAAGCAACGGAGACGATTAAGAACTCCATCACTTCGCACAGAGGATGCTACGGTGACTGTTCGTTCTGTGCCATCTCGGTCCACCAGGGAAGGACCGTCATATCCAGATCGGAGGATTCCGTGGTAGCCGAAGCAAAAAGGATCGCTTCGAGGCCGGGTTTCAACGGCATCATCTACGATGTCGGAGGGCCGACGGCGAACATGTACGGGATTGAATGCTCAAAGAAAATGACAAAAGGAGCATGTCCTGATAAAAAATGTCTTTATCCGAAACCGTGTTCCCATCTTCCGATAGATCACACAAAACAAATTTCTCTGCTGAAAAGGGTCTCCGAGATACCGGGGATCAAGAAAGTGATCGTATCCTCCGGAATAAGGCACGATATGGTCATATGGGACCGCGCCTGCGGAAAAGAATATGTCGACCGGTTGGTAAACTGCCATATCTCCGGCCAGCTGAAAATAGCTCCGGAACATGTGATCCCGCATGTACTGGAACTCATGTGCAAACCCGGTCCCGACGTGCTGATCGAGTTCAAGAAGATGTTCGACCGTTCCAATGCCGAACAGGGTAAGGACCAATTCCTCACATATTACCTGATGGCGGCTCACCCCGGGTGTTATCAGGAAGATATGGAAGAATTGAACAGGTTCGTGCACAAACATCTTAATACAAATCCCGAACAGGTCCAGATATTCACCCCTACGCCGTCCACCGTTTCCACAATGATGTACCACACAAGAAGAGACTATGACAATACCAAGGATCTGAAATCAGAACATTCCATGCAGATGAAACAGAGACAAAAGGATACCCTGCTGGATCCCAAAGAGGGGAAGTATGGATCGAAACAACGAAAGGCTGTCTGATCTCATTTCGCCCATCGTCTCAGATCGCGGCCTTTCACTGAGGACGGCCTCATTCGGCAGGCCCAAGGAATTCCAAGCCACGTGGAAAAGGTCAGGCAACGTAGTGGAAATAATGATATCCGACTACCTTGCAGATGCGCCCGATGATGTCATCACAGATTTCTTCGGCGGGGTGGCAGATACGATCATCGGTAAAAGACCCAGATACGGCATCGCTTTTTTGAATTGGGTTAGATCTGACGAATTCATCAGCGGCAAGAGGAAGATATATCTCAGAAGGAGCAGGAATCTCAGAGGGACGCCGCAGGGCAATGAAAGAGATCTTATCGCATCTCTAGACAGACTTCTCGATTCCGGTCATCTCTCCGGCGAGAACATCGACAATTCGTTTTTCTCTTGGACAAAGAACCCTAACGTAAGGAAGGTCGGATATTGTTCGCCGATGATGCGGGTCGTGGGAGTATCATCCGTATTGGACGACGCATCTGTTCCGGAGTTCGTTCTCGATTATGTGGTCTATCACGAATCCCTTCATCTCGCCCGAGGATACAGGCCGGGAGAGAGGGCCCATGATCGATCATTCAGGACAGATGAAAAACGATACGAAGGACATGAAGAAGCAGAAAGGTTTCTGAAGGACCTCGGGGCAAGAAAAAAAGTGAAATGATTTAAAACAGCTGCACCATCTGGCTTTGTGGCTGAAAAAAATAAAGGACCTTCCTTCGAGGCAAATAAAGGGTCATTCGATGCGGATATCAAAGAGGTCAGAAGACTTGCCGATGCCGGAGACCCTGACGGATTGTACGCGATGGGCATGGCCTGCCTCTTCGGATGGGATGTTAAAGAGGACCGGAACAAGGGCTTCGAACTGCTTGAGGCCGCATCCAAAAAGGGACAGCCTGCCGCAATGACGATGCTCGTACGGTTGTTCATGTCGCATGACTATTTCATGGATACAAAAACGGCGGTCGAGTACTCAAAGAAAGGTGTCGAAGCGGGAATAAGCGATGCCCAGCTGTTCCTCGGCATAGCGTACATGGACGGTATCGAGGTGGACCGGGATTATATCAAAGCGGCGGAATTGTTTAGACTGGCCGCAAGAAAGGGAAACTCGGAAGCTAGGAACACCCTTGCCTTCATCTATCAGGAGGGGCTGGGTGTGGAAAAGGACGAAGAGAAGGCTTTCAAACTTTACAAGAATGCCGCTTCTGCAGGGAACATCAACGCCCAATACCAGACCGGAGCATACTACGAAGGGGGGATCGGCGTGAAGACCGATATGAAGAAAGCGGCCGAGTGGTACGCTAAGGCGGCGGAACAGGGCGATACGTTTGCCATGGAGCGCCTTGGGATAATTTACAACCACGGGTCGGCCGAGATGCCTGCCGACCCGGGAACGTCGTTCAAATGGTTCTTGGAGGCGGCACTCGGCGGAATGCTCGGCGCGATGTACTATGTGGGCGTATACTACCTTGAGGGATACGGTATCGAGAAGGACAAAGAAGAAGGGATGAAATGGTTAAGACTGGCATCCTCAAGCGGAAGCGAGGATGCAAAAGAACTCTTGTCTCATCTCGATGATGGCGGATCTGCTTGATCAGAACACATTTTTTAACAATAAAAAGGGTCCATTTACGGCTCCTTTTTAACATCCTTCTCGTTTGATTTTCGCCCGATCTGAAACAGATATGTCCTTTTTATCCTCGATAACAGTGAAATTCAACCTGTTCATTCTCCGCGGGGCACATCCGAAAAAACATGTCGATTTCGTATCAAGAGGCAAAAAAAGAAAAAGACTATATGAACCTAGTGCATACGCCTTATAAGCTCAGGCTTTATACACAAAAAAAAGGTGGACAAAATGGATGGGAACTTAGACATAAGAGAGCAGGTTGTGCTCATGCGTGCTGTCATCGGACGTAAATATATGGAAATAGACGACTTCGAAGAGAAAGCCGCGAACCTTACGGGCGAAGAAGCAGAGAAATGTCTCGATATGATAGAATTCCTCAAGAAGGATATCCTGGGATACAAATCAATAATAGATGACCTCAAGGACGGGAGCATCGATTTTACCGGAGACCTTTGGGATATCGCTTCCCTGCCGGAAGATTCGTTCCACCTCTACACGGACTTCTATCTTCCCGGCCTTTTGCCAGATGACAGAAACGAAGATTCCACTGCAATGGAGATCAAAGCGAAGTACGCTCAGGACCTTGCGAAAGCGTACGTTCTCCACATAGGACGAATGGCACTCACAGATCCAAACGTCATAGACAAGATCCTCGCTAACGAAGAGCTTGTCAGCCTCATCGGAAGCGCCGTGCTTGACCTGCCGGAGCTTCTCGACGCAATAGAGAAGCTGGAATGAACGGGGCACCAGCCCTAAACTTCTTAACAGTTTTTAATTTGTGAAATACTGGCAAAGGATATTTAATGAAGAAGAAGGATGGCGTTTTGGGCAGGGTCAGCGGCCCAAACGGGCCAATCTGAGTACGACCAGATGCCATACATGACAGATATAGACGATCTCTATGGTCTGTTTTCTGACACGGAAGCGTGTGTACAAAAATACATCTGCCTTTCGGTTGTCAAAAAAAAGTACCCTGCCCGATGGTCCCCGGTTCGCCGCCTGTGGGAGAGACCCGGACCGGGGCTCCCATCAGGATGCCCGGTTGGAAAGTGCCGAATGTTCACGGCTTTCGAAGGGACTGATCGAATACCCTGTCTGACACAATAGTTTTGAAGGGTCTCGTTTTAAGATACGATTTATACTACCAGGCCATTCTGAATATCATATGTTCGCAGATGCCTGTGAAAAGGCAGCTAAATTCACAAGACCCCTGATCATTTCCACCAGACAGATGGATGGTAAAGTAAATGCTACCTGCGGGGCGTTCATCATCATCAACAGAGACGGATGGATAATAACCGCGGGGCACATGTTCGACTC